>JAMOMS010000157.1 GCA_027067015.1 Campylobacterales bacterium
CAAACTCGTCCAGCGCCACGGTAGCGGCCACCTGAATGGGGGTGAACATGCCGTAGTCAAGCCAGCTTTTTATCTTTTGCACCGCGCCCACCAGCTTGGGGTTGCCCACAATAAACCCTACGCGCCAGCCCGCCATATTGTAGCTTTTGGAGAGCGTAAAACTCTCCACCGCCACATCCTTGGCGCCTTCTACCGTCAGAATCGAAGGGGTTTTGTAGCCGTCAAAGGTGATATCGGCGTAGGCGATGTCGCTGATAATGTAAAAGCGCTCCGTTTTGGCCATCGCCACCAGCCGCTCGTAAAAGGCGGGGGTTACCGTGGCGGTAGAGGGGTTGTGGGGAAAATTGACCACTACATATTTGGGCCTTGGCACCGACTCGACAAGCGCCCGTTTAAGGTGGATAAAAAAGAGCTCCTCGTCCACTTCATACCGTTCATTGAAAACCAGCTCCATCTTGCGCACCGCGCCACCGGCCAACATGAAGGCGTAGGAGTGAATGGGATAGGTCGGGTCGGGCACCACGGCGGTATCGCCCGGATTGGTGATGGCTTGCACCAGGTGCACGTACCCCTCTTTACTGCCCATCGTCGCCACTGCCTCGGTTTCAGGATCCAGCGCCACCCCGTAGCGCCGCTCATACCAGTTGCAGATGGCAAGCCTGAGTTTGTAGATCCCCTTGCTGGCGCTATAACCGTGGTTTTTGGGTTTTTTGGCCGCCTCGATCAGTTTTTCGATAATCTTTTCGCTCGGCGGCCCGTCTGGATTGCCCATGCTAAAGTCAATCACGTCTTCCCCGGCGCGCCGGGCGGCCATTTTAAGGTCGTTCACCTCGGCAAAAACATACTTGGGAAGACGCTTGAGCTTTTCAAATTCAATTTCGTCGAACATGACGTTTTCATCCTTCACCGTTGACTAGCGGGCCGATCCGGCATCGACACGTAAACCGTAGCGGAGATTCTCTATGCTAAAACGATCCGTCACCTTCACGTAGCGGGCTGTTCGGGGCAGGCGAAGGCGCAGATAACGGGTTCTTTGTCGCGGCCGTTTGACCGATAAAACGTTTAGCATTTTATCATAAACCGTCACCGACGGATACCAGTGACTACCGGGGTTTTCCCGAAACGTCACGCTTTTAATCGCCGAGACGTCAAACCAGATCGGCCGTAAAGGCCGAAGCACCCGGCGACTCTGACCGGCACGCAAACGCGCCACCGGTAAAAAAGCGCGATCGGTTTTGATCAAAAAAAACCAATCCCCCTCCTGTGTCAGACGTGCCCGCGCCAATCGCGCCCCGTAACGGCGCAACGCCTTTTGCAAAGCCTGCGGATCGGGCAACGAGGCGCTTTTGTAAGCAATATCCCATCGATAAACGCTTCCGTCAAAGCGGGCGCCGCGTGTCAAAGGAGCGGGCACGCCCGTTTGCAGTAACGCCCCGCCGACAACCTTCAAAAAGAGCGTCGGGCTCTCATCTTCCCCGCTTTGAAAGCTTACACGCACCTCCCTTTCAGTCGGTAACGCCGTGCGCAGTAACCCGTTCTCCTTGAGCACACCGGCAATTTTGCCCACATCATACCCGCCGGCTGTCCGAAAATCCGCGTCACGCGAAAATAGCAGGGCCAACAACCGCTGATGGCCCGCGACACTCCGCGCGCTTAACATACCTTTCGCCTCGTCAAGCGCCGTGGCCCACAACGCGGCCGTCAGCCATACCGCCGCCGTCAATAGCCGTATTACCAACCTTTGCCTCCGTTATAGCGACGAAACGCCCCCTCGTCAATCTCCTGCAAAACCCCGTTTTCGATTAAAAAGTAGTGCTTCTTCGCGTCATTGAGTTTAATGATATTCCCCTCCCCGTCACTAATCTCAAACCGTCCGTGACCGGTCAAAAGAAGCTTTTTGCCGTGGCTGTCGATATCGAAAGGGCGTTGAATGATCTTAACGCGCCGCTTGTGCGTTTTCAGATCTATAATCCCCAGCCACAATTTCACCGTCGGCTCCACAATCACCGGATCCAGCGGTACATAAGGTTCTGGCTCCGGCTCGGATGCGCGTTTGGTTTTGGCGTCATCGGCCTCCTGCGTGTTCGGTTCCGCCGGCGCCGCCGCTTGGTTTTGGCTCTCTTGCGCCTCCGCTTCTACCTTTTGGGCCTCCGTTTCCGCCTGGGTAAACGAGGGGGTCGCCGTCATATTGCGCTCCGCTTCCGCCAACGCTTTGGAGATTTCGGCCTCTTTGGAAGGGGTCTGCTTGACGCTGTTTTGATAGTAATAATACCCCGCCCCGGCCAATAGCAGGACTATCCCCAGCACGGCCCACCCGGCCCCGCCGCCTTGCCTTCGGGCCGACGGCAGATCCTCCCGGCTAAAGATGGGTTCGCCGGTTTGGGCGGGGCGATTTTGGTAAAAGTGGCTCATCTCCTCCCGCAAAGCGGACAGATCCACGCCAAACTCCCGCTCGATAATGGCCACAAACCCAAAGGCTTGAGGACGCGGCAGGCCGCCAAATTCACGGTTTACCAGTTTTTGGAGGTTGCGCTCGGAGATTTTCGTGCGCTCAGCCACTTTTTTGAGGGTGTTCTCTTTAATTACGGTTTCAAGCATCTCTCATCCTGTAAATCAGTATCGCCGCCGCCGCGCTGACGTTGAGCGAATCAAACGGCCGGGCCATCGCAATGGAGACCATCGTATCGATTTTTCCGCGAATCTTTGGCGGGATCCCCTCCCCTTCACTTCCCAGTACAAGGACCCTCTTTTCGGGAAAGCGCACCTCCTCAAGCGCCTCTCCCCGCGCGTCGGCGCCAAAGAGGGTAAAACCGACCTGCTTGAGCTCATTAAGCAGGTCGGCCGTTTTGGGAGCCAGGGCAAGGGGCAGATCAAAAAGGGCACCGGCGCTACTGCGGGCCACCCCCTCAAGCGCCAGCTGACGAATCCCCGCGACAATCACGCCATCAGCTCCCAGGGCATAGGCGCTTCGGACAATGGCCCCGATGTTTCCCACGTCGGTCACGCCCGCCAATACCACCAAAAAATTCTCGCGCTTAAGATCGTTTATGTCGGCAAAGGGGTAGGGGCGCACCTCGCAAAGCCACCCCTGGTGGTTGCCCCCGCGCGCCATGGCCTGGGCCTTTTTGGCATCCAGTCGCTCAATCGGCAAACGCAAACGACGAATCGCGGCGAATTCGCCTTTGGCGATCTCTTTGGCCAAAAAAAGACGTGTCACCATTTCGGGATGGCGTGAAAGAAGGGTTTTGCAAACCTGCTTGCCGTAAACAATCATGGAGGGATTTTATCGAAAGTTTCATTAATAAAAAGGAATAGCGACGTTATTCAACGGTTTTTGTTAATTCTCGGTAACACTCTTTGACGCTTTTGCCCGTCAGTTTGGCCATCGCCTTGGCCTTTTTTCTGGGCGGCATATCGGAAGAGAGCACCTCGGCCAAAGCCGCTTCGGCATCCCCTTCGTCCGGCGTGACGCCGTCGAGCACCACCGCCCACTCGCCGCGAATACCCTGTTCTTGCAGGGTTTCAAGCAGGCTTTGCGCCGTTCCGAAATAGTAGCGCTCATACCGTTTGCTGATCTCCTTGGCCAAAAAGAGCGACCGTTTCGGCGCCTCCTGTTCCAACTCTTTCAAAAGCTTCTCCAACCGGTGGGGCGCCTCGTAAAGCACCACGGGCCAGGGTTGGCGTAACGCCTCCGCCAGCGCCTGACGGCGGGCGTCGCCTTTGTGGGGCAAAAAGCCGAAAAAGAGAAATCTGGTCGCCCCAAACCCGGAAGCGGCATACGCCGTGCTAAAAGCGCTGGGGCCGGGCAAAACCGTGTATGCCACCCCGTTTTGCCTGCACCATCGCGCCAACACCGCGCCCGGATCGCTGATGCAAGGCATTCCCGCGTCACTCATGTAAACCACGTTTTGATCAAAAAAATCGGGGGTCAAATCGGCGATAAACTCGGCCTCGTTATGGCTATGCAGGGAGATAAAGCGTTTAACGCGAAAGGTTTTTGAAAATCGTTCGGAGAGGAGTTGAAGCAGTCTTTTGGCGACCCGTGTATCTTCGCAAAGCAGTACGTCCGCCTTCTCCAACACCCCGACGGCCCGAATCGTGATATCTTCGATATTGCCGATCGGAGTAGGAAGAAAGGTAAGCAAAAAGCGGGGTTACTTGCCCAGTTTGTACTTGTTTTTGAACTTTTCGACGCGACCGGTAGCGTCTACGATCTTTTCAGAACCGGTGAAGAAGGGGTGGCAGGCGTTGCAGATGTCAATACGCATCTCAGGCTTATTGGAGAGCACGGTAAAGGTGTTGCCGCAGGCACAGCTTACCTGACACTCGACATACTCGGGATGGATACCTTTTTTCATCAATCTTTCCTTAGGTGTATAGATTTGGCGTCATATACCGCGACGGCCTCGGTACTTTGCGAAGCCGCCACTTAGGGGGAGGAGCGAATTATACCCAAACCCCGCTTTTTTTTCAACCTACCGGCCAAACACTCCCAAAGCGGCCACGGCGCAGGCCGCGGTTTCACTGCGCAATACCGAAGGGGTAGCCAGCGAGAAACGACGAATGCCGACCTTCTTAAAAAGCGCCCGCTCCCTCTCGTCAAACCCCCCTTCCGGGCCGATCAACACCCTTTTGGGCGGCTTTTGGCACACCAGAGGCTGTGCGTTAAAATCCAGCACCGCCGTATCGGGAAACATTCGCAAAAAGGTTGCCGTATCCATGCTGTCCTCAAGCTGTAGAAGCGTATTGCGTCCACACTGCTGGCAGGAGTTGATCACAATCCGTTCCAGCCGTTTGAAATCGGGCTCAAACCCCCGTTGACACCGGGCGCAGGTTAGAAAGCTAATCCGCGACACACCCATTTCATTGAGCATAGGCAGGCTCTTTTCCACCGCTTTGGGATCGATCAGACACCAGGCCAGATGAAGCCCGCTCTCATATGTCGCGCTATCCTGACGGCCCGCAATCAAACTGAGCCTCGCGTCCCGCCGGCCAACCAACGCGATCTCATACTCATAAAGCATCCGGTCGCGCAGGTTGCTTAGCGTTACCCGTTCACTTTTGCGGTGGCGTCGGGAACGAAAGAGGTGACGGTAGGCCTCGCCCTCTACCGTGACGCTCTCTTCACCGGCCAGGGGATGGTACAAAAAACGCACGGCCCCTCCTTACACATATGGCGCCAGGGCCCCGACACCGGCCAACCAGAGCGACTCAAACAGATAAAGCCGCACAAAGCGCTCCCTGGCCTTCTCAAAACTCTCACTCTCCACCCTGGCCCGCTTTAAAACCAGGTGCCGCCTTAGCTCCAGAGAGCTCAACGCAACTACTGCCGCAATCATCAGCACAATTTTGACGCTCCAGCCCACATGAAAGAAGGCCATGTAGGTCGCGCCGGTAAAGACAATCATGCTCATCAGCGTAATCCACGCGATCGCCTGAAGGCGCAGGTATTTGCGAAGCGCCCTGTCCCCTTTTTGCCACCATATAACCAGCAGATTCGTCAGCGTCAAAGCCAACAGGGCCCAGATCGGCCAAAGGTGGAGGGTATACATGGTGTGTCGATAGGTTTCCATGGCGAGATTGTACCATGAATTGCCGGGAGATCCCCGGCAAAAGAGAGATTAGAGTTTGGAGATATAGTCAGCCAGGGCGTCGATTTCGGCGTCGTTTAACCCTTTAACCTGGGAAGCCATCAACCCTTTCATCGCGCCGCCGTAACTGCCGGTTTGATAACCGTGAATCTTTTTCATCAAATCCGCTTTGCTCTGACCGGCGATAATGTTGCTTTTTCCAAGAGCGTGTTTTTCGCCCTTGGCGCCGTGGCAACCCGCGCATTTGGTAAAGAGTGTCGCGCCATCGGCTTTGGGTGCCGCCTGCTTGGCCTCACCGGCCGCTATCGCGACCTTCTGCTTGGCCTCCTCCACCGCGCCGGTCACTTTCTTCTCAATCTTCTCAACCGCCTGCTTGGCCTCTTCATGAGCCTTTTGGGCCCTCTCTTGCACCGGCGCAACCGCTTCCTTCACCGCCTCACTCTTATTAGAAACCGCCGCGGTTTCAGTGGCGGCTGTCTGCGTTTGGGCCTTGGGGGCCTCAGATGAGACACTCATCTGGGTTTTTTGCTCATTCCCACAGCCTGCCAGCACCAGTACCGCCGCTGTGGAGAGGGCTATTAGCATCTCTTTTTTCATACAAAAACTCCTTTGATTTGGGTAATTTAAACGATTCGGGGGTTGACAAACCGCTCCCCGCGAATCAGCTTCTCAAACATGGCCGGATCACGCCACTCCTCCATGACCCGTTTGGAGAAGACTATCTTATCCAACGAAACGGGACCCATTGTGGAGTCATAGGCGTCCTGCCGGTCAGCCCGGGCGAAGCCGGTCTCCGTCTCGTGCACCGTCACGGCGTGCAGACGGACACCGGTTTCGCCGTTGACAAACTCGGTCTGCTCCAATACCCTGTCAACAAGCAAAAAGATGGTGCGGGCAAACTGCTCGGCGCTGGGGTTGACGGGCAGTTGTACCCACCGCTCGCTCCAACGCTTCATATCTTTCAGATAGGCCGGGTCATCCCCGCTCCATAGTGTTACGGCATGATCGAAACTGTCGATAAAATCTTTGATCATCCCTTTGGTCAGGCCAAAATCGTAAACCATCTCTCCCCGATCCAGCCGATCGGCCTCGAAAAAGAGCTCGACTTTATATGAGTGCCCGTGCAAACTCCGGCTACAGCGCCGGGAGGTGCAGTTGCGCACGATGTGGGCGTTCTCAAAACGAAAAAGTTTGCGAATGATCACCGCTTCTCCTCCCTGTTCCATAGCCGCACATGCAATCGGTCGCTGTAGCGGTACCCTTTCTCAAGACAAAAGGCGGCCACCGCCGGGGCGTTTTGGGCCAGTTGGGTCGCGTTATCCCCCAAAGGCATACAGTAAACCTCGTTCCCAAATCCCGCCACGATCTCCTCGATCTCCTCTTTGTAAGTGAGGGCGGGATCGACGGTAAATTTAAAAAAGGAGTCCCGCCCCCGGGTGGCCAACTGCATGATAGCCGAGGGAACCACCCGTTTAGATAGAGGTTCGCCGCTGTTGGCCAGTTTGACTGCCATGGCGAATGTCACCCCCTCATAGTAACCCAACCTTTCAAAATCGGGCGCCAGGGTGGCGTTGGTCTCTATGGTTACCTCAAAGCCTTCCCTCACCAGCCACCCAACCAGGCCGTAAAAGGCGGGGTCTTCCCTGTAAATCATCGGCTCGCCGCCGGTAATAACCGCGTGGGGACGGTAACCGGCCTCCTCCACATACCCCCGCACGATCGCTACCAGGTCGCCGGCACGCTCAAAGATTTGCCACCCCTTTTTAAAACGCTTGCTGTCCACCGCCCGCAACGTATCGCACCCCGCCACGCGCTCACCGTCAATCTCATAAACGCCAAACCCGGGACAACGCAGGTTACACCCGCCAAAACGCAAAAATATAGAAGGCACGCCCACATGGCGCCCTTCACCCTGAATGGAAAAAAAGTGCTCAACCAGATAGACCATCACCCGCCCGTCTGATAAAAGGCCCGGTTGGACTCTTCGCACTGCTCTTCCCCCCAACGGTTCTTTTCGGGCTTGTTGCGAAGCACTTCGCGCAAAATCTCGCTCGCCTCGTCAATCCGCCCCGCCTTGACCGCCTCGCGGATGCTCATCGCCTCGTCAAAATAGAGGCAGGGAATCAGGTGCCCCTCGGCGGTGAGGCGAATGCGGTTGCAGGTTTCGCAAAAGTCGTGCTTGTGGGGGTCGATAATGCCAAACTTGTACCCTTCATCCGTCATGTAATAAAACGCGGGACTGCTTCCTTCCCGTCCCAGCTTCTTAAAACGGTAGCGCTTTCTTATATGATCCAAAATCTCCTTGCCCGTCAAGCCTTTGAGCTCTCCGTGGGCATGGACATTCTCCATATACTCAATATAGCGTATGGTCATGCCGCGGGCCTTGGCGTAATCCATCACATCCACAATTTCATCTTCGTTGATGTGTTTGAGCGGCACCATATTGACTTTGACCTTCAACCCCGCTTTCAGCGCGGCCTCCACGCCCTCTAAAACCTTGCGCAAAACATCTTTTTGGGCGATCCGGTAGGCGATATGGGGTTTGAGTGTGTCAATGGAGACGTTAATGCGCTTGAGCCCCGCGTTTTTTAGGCGCTCGGCACACTCGGCAAGCAGATAGCCGTTGGTGGTCAAAGCCAGGTCAATATCGGGTTTGTGGTTGTGAATCATCGCCACAAAGCTGTCCAGGTCCTCGCGCAAAAGTGGCTCGCCTCCGGTAATGCGCACTTTGTCAATGCCTTCGTCAATGGCCACTTTCACAAAGGAAAAGAGCTCCTCAAAAGTGAGCAGGTTCTCGTTTGGCACCCACGAAAAGGGCTTTTCGGGCATACAGTACTGGCATCGGAAATTGCACCGTTCGGTAACGGAGATACGAAGATAGTTGACCGTACGGCCATGACCGTCAATGAGCATACGACTCCCAGCTAATTAAAGTGGGACTATTTTACTCCAAATTGTGAAAAAGAAGATTAAAAAAAGAGGCGGTCGCGGAAAAAAACCGCGACCGAAAGATTAATGAAGTTCGCGCCAGAGGCTCTGTTTCCACAGATAAGCAAGAATGGCGAAGATGAAGAGATAGATCATCACTTTCACACCGACGCTGGTGCGCTCATGCCGTTTGGCATCACCCACATCGGCCATATGCTCAATCACCTTCTCTGCCGCTTCGGCCGTTACACCCACGCGGGGCATCGCCGTACCGTGAAGCAGGTTTTGCGGATTCTCCATGAAGGTTTTAAGATAGTGCTCGCCGCGACTGCGGATATACATGGAAAGATCGGGCGGCAGTTTACCCAGGTATTTGGTCAGATAATCCTGATACTCCAGCACTTTGGCTTCAAAGAGCAGTTCATCTTTTTTATGCTTGAACTTGGGTTTCTCACCAATCTGCGTCCAGTTATCATAATGCATGGCGTGACAGCGGCCGCAAGCCAGTTCATACGCCTCTTTGGGGGTTACATCTTTCTTGGCGATAGACTTCAGGTAAGCCACAATATCAGCCACTTCCTGATCCTTGTCGCCGCCGACGCCGTAAAAGGCGGGCATCGGGTAGGCACGACCCATTTTAGAGAATTTGTGCTCAACCATCAGAGCGTGCTCGGGATTTTTGATCAGCGCGGCCAGGAATTTTTCATCATAAACAGAACCGGCGTTGCTCAGATCGGGCGGGTTGACGCCAAAGCTGGCCGCCGCGGCATTGGGATCCATCGGCGCGGGCATACCGGCGGCTTTGACACCGTGACAACCGGTACAGCCGGCGCTCAGGAAAGTCTGGGCGCCGCGCTGGGCGTCACCTTTTTTGGTCAGAGCGGGCAGGTCGTCATATTTGAAACCGTCGCTCTCGACATGCGGATGCATGACGGAGTGAGCATAGGGCTCCACTCCCCAGTAGGTCAGCAGTGTAAAGAATACGACTACTCCGAGAATTTTCAATTCTTTCATTCCAGCCTCCTTACACTGCTTTTTCGTTTTTGGTAATGAACGGCAGGGCAACCCAGAGGCCGATGAAGACCACGGCGGCAACCAGGCCGATCGTACTATAGATACCCTGCGGCGGCAGTTTACCCATGACCGTCAGGACAATCATATCCACCAGCAGAATCCAGAACCAGTATTTAAACGCACCGCGACGGCTGGCGGGCGCCACGTTGGGGCTCTTGTCCAAAAACGGCAGGGCAAAGAAGATCACCTGCGCGAAGCCAAAGGCGATCAGACCGGGATCTTTGGGGAAGGGCCGCAGAATCTCGTAACTCCAGAGGAAGTACCACTCGGGATAGATGTGCGGCGGTGTCTTCAGACCGTCAGCCGGATCGAAGTTGATGGGGTCCATGGCGAAATCGAAGTGCCAGAAGACCAGGTAGAAGTAGAAGATCAGGAAGATGCTCACGACGAACATATCCTTACTCATAAAGTCGTTGGCGAAGCGGATAACCTTGGCCTCTTTTTTGTTACCGGCCAGATACTTTTTGGCTTCGGCGTCAAAGTCGATCTCCTCACCGTCTTGGTTGTTGACGTGGGGGATGCGCAGGGTACCAAAATGCAGGCCGATCAGCGCCATGATCACCAACGGCAAAAGCAGGACGTGCAACATAAAGAAACGATCCAAAAACGCCTGTCCGGGCACGTAGTCACCGCGAATCCACTCGACCAGGCCGTTAAGCTCAAGGCTACCGAGGCTAAAGAGGTTGGTAATAACCATACCGGCCCAGTAGCTCATCTGTCCCCAGGGAAGCATATAACCGCTGAAAGCTTCAGCGCTGAAGGTGACAAAGAGCAACATACCGGAAATCCAGATCATCTCCCGACCCTTCTTGTAAGAGCCGTAATAGATACCGGTAAACATATGAATGTAGATGATCAAAAAGACCACCGACGCCGCCACCGCGTGCATATGCCGCCACAGCCAACCAAACTCCACCTCTTTCATGATGGTGTAGTTAACACTGTCAAACGCCAGCTTGACGTTGGGTTGATAGTACATCAACAGGAAAATTCCCGAAACCAGGAGAATGCCGAAAGTCACGGCCAGAACCATCCCCATGGCCCAGAGGAAGTTGATGTTTTTGGGAATCCAGTACTCCTCGGCCAGAACACGGCGCAGGGTTTTGATCGCCAGCCGCTGATCCAGCCACTCTTCCAGACTGTTCGCTTTTTCAAAATGTGCCATTTACCTGCTCCTTTAGGCGAGAACGCCTGCTTCTTTCATCTTCTTATACTCGGGACCCTCTTCACCCAGAACAATGGTGGTACCTTCCAGTTTGAAGGGGGGAATCACCATCGGGCTCGGCGGCGGCGGAAGGGTGTTGATGCCGCTGGCGTCAAACTCGCCGCCGTGACAGGCGCATTTGAAGTCGTGCTTGTCGGGCCGATAGGCGGGGATACATCCCAGGTGGGTACACAGGCCGATGCAGACCAGGAAGTGATCTTTACCCACGATCACGTCGCGCGCCGTCTCCTCCTTGGATTGCTTGGCCACCATTTCGGGGGTTTTTTTCAGAATGAAGATGGGCTTACCGCGCCATTTTTCCACATTGAGCACGTTGGGTTCAGCGGCGGAGA
>JAMOMS010000158.1 GCA_027067015.1 Campylobacterales bacterium
AGGACCGATATGGGCACGATATGGGCGATGAGGTACTGCGCTATGCCGCCCGTCTTTTGATGCGCACCACCCGACAAGAAGATATTCTCATTCGATACGGCGGTGAGGAGTTTTTGATTTTTATTAACGGTCTGCAGAATCGCAAAGATGTCGGGGAGATTGCCGCAAGAATTCACCAAGCCTTTTTGACCGCCCCGATGCGCTACGGTGACAAGGAGCTTCAAGTAACCGTATCCATGGGAGTGGTACCCGTGCCAGGAACGACCATGGGGCTTTCCGAAGCGATTTTAATGGCCGACAAGATGCTCTATATCGCGAAAACCACCGGACGGAACAAGGTGGTGATTTTTGGTGAAGAGAAGCAGACTCCAAGACCGATGCTCTATCATGAGATTGAGGATTCGATAAACAAAGGGCGTCTCTTTTTCCTTTTTCAACCCATCTGGGATGCCAACAAGATGCGGATTGTCAAGTATGAGATGTTGGTAAGAATCCGTGATGAGGAGGGACGGGTTCATCTGCCCGATCAATTCATCCCCTCGATTCGCGGGACAGGGGCCTATCGGGAGTTAAGCAAACAGGTGATTAGCCGGGCGTTGGAGATGATTCGCAAAGAGGGGGTTGCGATCTCCATCAATTTTGATATTAACGACTTTTTGGATGAGACCCTTTTTGAGACGTTGTACGATAGCTTTAGCGGGTTTAAGGAGTTAACAAAAGAGTTGACCATTGAGTTACTGGAAGAGAATCCGGTCCATGATATGAAGGGACTGGAAGAGAAGATTGAGCGGTTAAAGTCGTTGGGTATCAAGATAGCCATAGATGATTACGGCAAAGGATATGCGGGATTGGAGTATATTTTGGCGTTCAAACCCCATATACTCAAAATTGACAAATCCTTGATTTCGCGGGTATTTGAGCATCCCCATGTTATCGCCATCTTGGAGTCGGTGGTTCATGCGTGTCGGAAAATAGGTATCAAAACGGTGGCTGAGGGCATTGATAATGAGCTTCAGCTACAAAAGATGCGCCAAATAGGCTTTGACTATTTGCAAGGATACTATCTGGGTAGGCCGTCGGAGAGATTGATAAAAGAGGAGGAACAATTTTGTGAAGGTAGTGATTCCCAGGCGGGGTGACTTGCAAATTATTTCATTGGTACTCGATTTTAACGGAACGATAGCCCTGGACGGCAGAGTGTTGGAGTCAGCGGCCCGACGGCTGGATGAGCTGTGTAAACGTTTTGCGGTTTACGTGGTTACCGCCGATACTTTCGGCAGTGTCAAAGAGGCGCTAAAAGGGTATGACTTAAACGTGCGTATTTTGCATAGCGATGACCATACCGAAGAGAAACGAAAGATTGTGGAGGCGTTGGGCGCGCAAACGTGCGCGGCGATCGGTAACGGAGCCAATGACGCGCGGATGCTCAAAACCGCCGGGCTGGGTATGGCCGTTGTGGGTGCGGAGGGGGCTTCGTTGGAAGCAATTTTGAGCGCGGATCTGCTCTGTCCCGACATCGATTCGGCGTTGGACCTGCTTTTATATCCTAATCGTCTCAAAGCGACCCTGCGCCGCTAAAGAGGGCATCTAAACTCTCATTAAGCGAAATTTAAATAAAATTACGGGCTAAATTAATATACCAAGGATTGTCGGATGAAACGGACCTATCAACCCCATAACACACCCCGTAAACGTACCCACGGCTTTCGCGCCCGTATGAAAACAAAAAACGGCCGCAAAATCATCAACGCGCGCCGTGCCAAAGGGCGGAAGCGATTGGCGGTCTGATCCACTTTGAGCCGTTGAAGCGTTCGGCGGACTTCAACCGGCTCTATCGAAGCGGTAAACGGTGGCATGACAGTGCCTTTGTGCTTTTTGCCGCGCCCAAAAGCCGCCACCCGAAAGTGGGCTTTGTCGCCAGCAAAAAATTGGGCAACGCCGTCAAAAGGGCCCGGGCGAAACGACGCCTGAGGGCCCTCTTTTTAAAAGTCGCGCCCAGACTCAAAGAGGGCGAGTTTATCCTGGTTGCCAAACCGCCGGTTCTGGAAGCGCCGTTTTCCGATATGCTCAAAGCGATGGAGCGGGCGCTTCGGCGGCTGGATATAGGAGAACGGGGCGGGGAATGTTAAGAAAACCTTTATCGGCCATACTGCGTTTTTACCAAAAATACCTGACGCTTTTAGGATTCGGCAGTTGTCGCTATTACCCTACCTGTTCCGAATACGCCAAGTGGCAGTTGACCACAAATCCCCACCTTTTTTCGGCTTTGTTTGACTCCTTTTTAAGGGTACTGCGTTGCAATCAGCTCTTTGACGGGGGGATTGACTATCCCAAAATCTCCTGCTCAG
>JAMOMS010000159.1 GCA_027067015.1 Campylobacterales bacterium
TCTAAGCAGTTATACGCCTAAAGAAAAATATGAGATCGCCCGGCAGTATCTGATTCCGCAGGAGATCAAAAAACACGCGCTCAGAAAGAGTGAGTTTTCCATTACCAAAGCGGCACTGGAGCGCGTGATAGAAAACTATACCCGCGAGGCGGGGGTGCGTAATTTGCGTCGTCGTATTGCCGATATGGTTCGCAAAGCGGCCAAAATGATACTTTCCGATCCCGGTATTGACAAAGTGACCGTGTCGGTCAAGAATTTGCATGAGTTTTTGGAAAAGCCGGTATTTGAGATTGACGCAACCGATAATATCCCGGCTGTCGGCGTGGTCAACGGCCTGGCCTGGACGGCGGTAGGGGGCGATGTACTTAAAATTGAGACCATCAAGATCAAGGGCAAAGGGGCGATGCAGTTGACCGGCAGTCTGGGTGAGGTGATGAAAGAGTCGGCGCGTATCGCGTTGAGCGTGGTCAAAACCCTGATTGATCGGGGTGCGTTGTCGATACCCGACAGTGTCATTCCCAAAACTGTCAAGGAGAAGGAAGAGGGTATCGATGTGGAGCCCAGTGAGGTCTACAAGCGGTATGACCTTCATATTCATATTCCCGAAGGAGCTACCCCCAAAGACGGGCCGAGCGCGGGTATTACCATGGCCACGGCCATCGCTTCTATTTTGAGCGAATCCAAGGTAAGAGCCGATGTGGCTATGACCGGGGAGTTGACACTAACAGGGAAAGTATTGCCGATCGGCGGATTGAAAGAGAAACTGATTGCCGCTTACAAAGCGAAGATGAAAACGGTGTTGATTCCCAAGAAGAACTATCAACGCGATTTAAATGATATTCCGCAAGAGGTAAAAGAAGCGGTAGAGATTGTCCCGGTCGAGACAATCTCGGAGGTGTTTAAGAGGGCGCTTATACCCTCTTAAAGCTCAATCAACCGTTTGATTTTGGGGATAATATCGCTCTCCCTGACCGGTTTGGAGATAAAGTCGTTGGCCCCGCTGTTGAGCGCCTCGCTCTTTTTGGTCTCGTCCGTGGTTAAAACGATAATCGGAATGCTCTTGAGGTTGGGGTCCGCTTCCATCAGTTGAAGGACGGTAATGCCGTCCATCACCGGCATGATCAGGTCAAGCAAAACCAGCCCGATGCCGCCGTTACGTAGCATCTCCAAGGCCTCCTGACCATTGGAGGCTTCGACAATGTTGGCGACAAACTCCTGTTTTCTCAGCATGGCGCTCATCAGTTTTCTGTTTATCAAATCGTCGTCTACGATGAGAACGTCAATCTGCTGCATTTAGGTATCCTTTTACTTTTGTATAAATTTTTCAATGATCAGACGGGCAAGATCCCGGGTGACAATGTTGCTTATACGCTCATCACTCAAAGAAGCCACCTCTTCGGGCACCTCACTGCTGGGATCAGCCATGAGAATAACGGCTGTCGCGCTATGGAGTTTGTCTATTTGGTCTTTGAGGGCTTGAAGATCAAGCTCCTCCGTTTCATAATCAACAAATACCAAGCCGGTATCGGGATTGATTTTGTTGAGTAAATCCTCAAAATCTTGCGCAGTCGAAACGTCATAACCGGTCTGTTTTAAAAGGTTTTCAAAAATCTTGCCTTCCAGCGGGCTCTTTTTCAAAACGATAATTTGCTGACCGCGCTGTTTGCGCGGTTCGCTTTTCTCCTCTTCTTGAGGTTGGGAGTCAAACGCGAGGGGCTCTTCCTCTTTTGTCTGTTCTTTGGGCGGCTCTTTGTCAACCAGCGGTGTTTCCGCCTCAATCGCATCTTGCGTGGTGATCTTGTCGGAGAGGAATTTTTTAAGAATGGCGATAATCTCCTCTTTGACCAGCGGTTTGGTGGTATACTCATCCAGTCCCTCGGCCAGGAAGCGTTCGCGGTCGCCTTTAAGGGCGTTGGCGGTGAGGGCGATGATGGGAATATGGGGAAGCTCCTCGTCCTCTTCATAATCCAGAATTTCATGGGTCGCTTCCACCCCGTCCATTACCGGCATGGAGATATCCATAAAGATGACGTCATAATCTCCGTTTCGTCGTTTTTCAAAGGCTTCCAGACCGTTCGCGGCCAGGTCAACCTGCATGCCAAGTCCTTCCAGGGTTCTAAGAATCAGCTTTTGGTTGATCACGTTGTCTTCAGCCACCAGCGCTTTGGCTTTAAAGCGGATTTTGTCACTATCTATAACCGTCTGTTTCTTGGGTTTGGGCGCCTCTTGTGTGGCACCTTCTAATACACCGATGAGTTTGGTGCCGGTGAGCGGTTCGTAAATGATCTTTTCGCACAGATTGCGTAGTGCTTCAATCCGTTTTTGATGGGTCGATTTAATCAGTA
>JAMOMS010000160.1 GCA_027067015.1 Campylobacterales bacterium
CCACCTGCGCCGCGCCGCCCGCGAGTACCGCCCAGCTCAGCGCGTGCACGATCTTGAGCGGTTCTTCGTGCCGAAAGAGCAGGAGGGCGGTGATCATGGCGATATTGAGCAAAGAGGTGCCAAAAGCGGTGACGGCGTAGTGCTCCTTGTTTTGAAGCAGGGCGGCCAGGAAGGCGACGACGAAAATGAGGTCCAGGTAGTAGAAGTTGATGGCCACCAGCGGCGAGGCCAGCGCGACGGTTTTGGCGTCAAAGCCCATGGCCACCGCTTTGGTAACCCAGGGGCTAAAGAGCGTTACCGCCAGCGAAAGAGCCAAAAGCAGAAGCAAAAAGCGTTTAAACAGGGCCACAGCGAAAAGATCCGGGTGGTCGGAGCGGACGTAGTTGGGCAGAAAGCTTTGGGTAAAGGCCCCCTCTGCGAAGATTCGCCGAAAGAGGTTGGGAAGTTTGAAGGCGACAAAGAGGATATCGGAGTAGATATTGGCCCCCAGAATCGACGCCATGAGCAGATCGCGCAAAAAGCCGAAGACCCGGGAGGTCATGATGCCGGCCGAGTTGGTAAAAAAGGAGCGAAGACGCATAAAAAAACACCTGCCGTTTGGGTTGAGCGAATTTTAACGATAGATAGTTTAAAATATAGCATTTCATTACACGTAGCGGGAAGGCAGACGATGGGTTTTTTCAAAAAGATGTTCCAAAAGGGTGACGCGAAATCGAAAAAAGAGGCGACAACCCCTTTTAAACCCATCGTTGTCAAAACTACGCACGTGGGCAAAACACTCCAAAACGCCTCGGAAAAGTTTTCATTGCCGCTATCGCGTCTTGATTTTCACCTGATTCAGACACTCACCTCCGTCAAAATGGATGAAAATAGCGAATGGACTGAGGTGGATCCCGACGACTGGCCGCGTATCCATACCCCCGAAATTCTACTGAACCCCCACTTCCAGATTCGACAAGAGCACGAGATTGAGATACGCCTTTATCAGGAGGAGGCGTGGGAGAAGGATCTCTTTTTGCAAGTGGCGGCCGATAAGCAAAGAAGCCGGGTAGAGGCGATTTTACGCTCCGGTACGGTGCTATACGGCGTAGAAGGGCTTAAAGAGAAGCTGATTGACCTCATTCGCAAAAAGATGCTCAAGGCCGGTATGCTAATTGATTTGTGGGAGAACCACCTTGAGAGCGGGTTGGACGAGGCCACGGCCAAGGCGTTGGTGGAGGGAGAGGTGACCCTTCACGAAGACCTGGTGTTGGAGGCGGCCCGCTGTTACGCCGCTGTGCCTGCCGTGGATGACGCTCTTATTTTGCGCTATAAGCAAAAGTACGCCAATGAGGATGATCAGGGCCGTATCGACTTCTCAAAACGGGGGTTTATTCAGGCGGTGGAAGAGGGAGAGGTGATCATTGAGTATGTCAAACCAAAACCCGGACGCCCCGGACGTAACTGCATGGGCGAGTTCATACCCGTCTCCGAACCCAAAGAGAGCCATCGGCCCGATTTTTCGGTAAGCGAGCACATTGCCGTGGAAGAGAGTGAGGAGAAGATACTTTATAAAGCGCGGCGCGGCGGGTATGTGGTGTTTGAAAACGGTGTTTACGACATTCGGGACGAGATGGAAGTGGAAGAGGTGAGTTTTAAGACCACCGGCTCCATTGAGGCGGGGATTGAGACCGATGTGAAGATTCGGGTGCATGAACGTGACTGGATGAAGGACGCCATCGGGACCGGCGTGGAGGTTGAGGCGGCCGATGTCAAGGTTGAGGGAAACGTGGGCGCGTCAGCCCTGGTGCGCGCGGAGAACGTAGAGATTGGCGGGCAGACGCACCAAAGCAGTAAAATCTATGCCGAGGAAGCGCGGGTCAATGTGCTCAGGGGCTATCTGGAGGCCAAGAAGAGTGCCCATGTCACCCGCCTGGAGGGGGGAGAGATTGTGACGGCGAGGGCGGAAGTATCGCAGATGATAGGCGGAGAGATTCGCGGGTTGGACGTTCATGTGGAAGTTATGGGCGCCAACTGTAAAATCTACGCCGTGCGCCAAATTGAGATTGGCAAGATGCAGGGTGAGAACAATAAGCTCATCATCGACGCGGCGGAGATTCCGGCTTATCACGACGAGATCGCCCGACTTGAGCAGAAGCAAGAGAAACTTTCGCAAGCGCTTGAGCGTACCAAAGAGACATTGCAGGAACGTACGGCGCTTTATGAGAAGAGTGAGCCGGCTATTCGTACCCTCAAACAGAAGATTCTTGAGGAAAAAAGAAGGGGTATTCAGCCAAAATCGGCCTATGTCATCAAGATTCGGCAATTTCAGAAGCTGGCCGAGAAAGTGGCCGACT
>JAMOMS010000161.1 GCA_027067015.1 Campylobacterales bacterium
CGTCTCCAGTTTCTTGGAGCTTTTTGCCTAATTTATCGGTTGTTGCATGCAGACTCTCG
Organism: Campylobacterales bacterium; assembly: GCA_027067015.1. Taxonomy (GTDB): domain Bacteria; phylum Campylobacterota; class Campylobacteria; order Campylobacterales; family Hydrogenimonadaceae; genus Hydrogenimonas. The sequence goes on from JAMOMS010000161.1 coordinate 60, forward strand.
ATCGTTTGGTTTAGGCTTTCGATCGTTTTATGGTATTGCTTGTTGCTTTCTATAAGTCTCCTATTTTCTTGATCCGTCGCAGTAAGATCCTCTATCAGCTTGTTTATATGCCTCTCTTTGGCGTCAAGTAGTTCGGTGACGGGTACATTGACTTTGAGGTAGTTGTATTTGTAAAAATAGAACCCGTCTTTCATGACGTACCGATCGATAAAGTGGCGTTCCATCTTTTCAAAAAGCTCAAGGTGCCGCATGTTTGATAAAAACTTTTCATTCACTTCCTCAGGAAGCAGTAGCAGGGTACGGTAGAAGATATATTCAAGCGGTAAAGAGAGCGGGAATGTCCATTCGTAATCGATTAGAACAATACGGTTATTTTCGGTTTGAATCAGGTTCGGCAAGATCAGATCAAGATTGGTTGTCTCTTTGAACGCCTCCAAACCGTCAAGTTGCGTATAGTCGTGTTCTCCAAAAAGCTTTTTAAAGCGTTCATCCACCATCTGCTCGGCGCAAAAAGGCTCAAGCGGGAAAGATGCTTTAAGAAGATTGAAATAGTCAGAGACAAACGCGACGGCGTGATCCGGTGAAGTCCGGTAAGCTTTATCGAATAAGGTCTGAAAGCTTTCACCTTCTACAAATGGAAAGACGATTACCTGCTCTGAAGAATGGAGAATAGGGACCGGATCCATTCTGGAGTTTGTAAGCAATTTTTTCAAAGCGTCATGCGCTTGGACAATACCGTTGAAGTGTTCCCTTGCCTCCTGACATAAAGGCTCTTTTTTGACAAATTTGCCTGTTTTATCCGTATAGATAACGGTTTTAAGCTGAAATGCCGGGTTTCTTTCGCTGTTGTTTTTGACATAATGAATTTTCATTTAAACTCCACAATCGACCAAAAAAGAGTTGGCGAAAAAGTCAAACTGTCTGTTGGCGACAATCCCTTTGAAAGCTTTTGACTCGTCAAAAAGTACAAACCTCTCAAAATCAAAGTTTGGCGCGCTCTGCAAAAAAGTCTGCCCATCGGGAAGCATATCGTCCGAGTAGATCTCTATGGGCATCTTGTAATCAGGGTGGGGGTAGTAGAAGATATTGTCGCAAAACCCGGCTTCTTCCAAAAGGTTGATAAGTTCTTCCTTGCCGAATGTTCTGACCCAATCGATTCCCTCATACCCTTCAATCCCGTCAAAATATCTTCCCGTATGATCCTCCTTGGCACCTGAGAAGTACTTAAGACCGTAACGGTTCTCTATGGCGATAAAAAGCCGTCCTTCAGGTTTGAGCAGTGCGCGGATCTTTTTGAGAAAATCGAGGTAGGGGTTTTGGGTTTTGGTAAACGAGCCGGCATACTCCAACACCCCGATAAGCGTAATATAATCAAATTTTTCATCAAATACGATATTGTTGAGATTGCCCACGATGATTTCAAGATTGTCATATGCTTTGTTGCGCTCAAAGTTGATAGCGGCGCGCCGTTTGGAAAGCTCGACGGCCGTCACTTTGGCGAGCTTTTGGCACAGCATACCCGTAATAGCGCCGCAACCCGCCCCGATTTCAAGGCAGTTTCCGTTCGGATCGAAAGGGTACCAGTTGAGGATATTTTGGCGGATGGGAGAGAGGTGGTAGAGAATGGGCCACCGGTTATCTTTTTGAAGTATCTCATCGTAATCGCTATGGGTTTTGACGATGTTTAGAAGCTCTTTGTCGTCGTGATATTGCAGGTTCATCTTTGCCGGCATCGCGTCTCTCTTTGCGTCGGTATTTTGTTTTATTATAGGGAAAATCAGATAAAAAGATCGTTACACATTTTTGCATAAATGTAATGTTTTTTATATCTAGTTTAATGGTTCCGAATCAAAAGTGTTCTCCCGTACACTATTTTAAAATTTGTATTTGGCTTTTCAGATCAAAAAAACCGACCATATTGGCTGAGCCGATCACCTCAAAGAGAATAGCGTCATAGAGCCGGTGATAAACGACAATACCGCTTTCGTTGATACCGACACATCCCAGTGAGAGGGCGTATTGCCCTATCTGAAGGTTGGCTGGTTGCGTAAACGTGACGGTAATTTCATCGCCGGCTTTGTAATGTCCGGTATGGTGATGTTTCATCATGGTATTGGTGCCGGTAATCTCCAGCCCTTTGGTATCTTTGACAGTAAAGGCGAAGATGGGCTCTTCCACGTCCGCGTGAAACCTGACGCGCATCACAATCGTAAAAGGGGCGTCATAATCGAGCGCTTTGACGGGCTGATTCTCTTCGTCCAGTAGACCGAAATCG
>JAMOMS010000162.1 GCA_027067015.1 Campylobacterales bacterium
AAAGTTAAGGGGTTATTGGGGAAGGGCGGCGGTTGACACACCGGTCAACCGCTATTTGAATAAGGAAAATTACTCTACAACGGGCTGATGTTCTGCACGCGCTTCCGCAGAGATGTCATCGCGGCAGGTTGCGCCTTCGGCGCACTCGGCCCATACAATACATCCTTCAGTGGGGCAAGCGGTCGCACACGCGGGCTCGTCATGGTAACCGACACACTCGACACACTTATCGGGATAGACGTAGTAGGTCTCTTCTCCGGTGGGGTTATCCTCATCGTCAACGATCGCTTCAACGGGGCACTCGTCAATGCAGGCTCCGCAGTTGATACAGGTATCAGTAATCAGTACTGCCATGTACAGCTCCTTTGTAAATTTTGGTCAGACGTACTATAACACAACATATTTAAAAAGTATTTAAATGCCCTACAGACCGAGCTTTCGGCGAATCTCATCGGCCTTATCGGTTCTCTCCCATGTAAATTCCGGCAGTTCCCGTCCAAAGTGGCCGTATGCGGCCGTCTTTTTATAAATGGGACGCAATAGATCCAGGGTGTCGATAATCCCTTTGGGGGTCAGATCAAAAAGCTCTTTGACGCACGCTTCAATCTTTTCCTCTTCCACTTTTCCGGTTCCGTGGGTATCGACCATTATGGAGACCGGCTCCACCACGCCGATGGCGTAGGCGATTTGGATGGTCGCTTTGTCGCATACCCCCGAAGCGACCAGGTTTTTGGCCACGTAGCGGGCGGCGTACGCCCCGCTTCGGTCCACTTTGGTGGGATCTTTACCGCTAAAAGCCCCGCCGCCGTGGGGACAGCTTCCGCCGTAGGTATCCACAATGATCTTACGCCCCGTCAAGCCGGCATCTCCCTGCGGGCCGCCGATCACAAAACGTCCGGTAGGATTGATATGATAGACAATATTTTCATCCAGCAACTCTTCGGGAATCACATCATAGATGAGCTCTTCGATAATGGCGTTTTTAAGCTTTTCGTGACTGACATCGGGATCATGCTGGGTTGAGACCACGATGGTTTTGACTTTATGGGGTTTGCCGTCCACATACTCCACCGTTACCTGCGCTTTCCCGTCGGGGCGCAAAAAGGGCAAAGAGCCGTCTTTGCGTTTTTGGGCCAAACCCTCCGTTAAGCGGTGCGCCAGATAGATGGGAAGCGGCATCAATGTCGGTGTCTCACGGCAGGCATACCCGAACATCAACCCCTGATCGCCCGCCCCGATGGCACCGTCGGCCTGGTCCACGCCCTGGTTGATATCCGGGGACTGTTCCCCGATGCCGTTGAGCACGCCGGCGGAGCGGTAGTCAAACCCGTAAAGCGCGTCGGTATAGCCGATTTCACGCACCACTTCCCTGGCGATATCCTGCATGGGGGCGTAAGTGACGGTCTTAAGTTCTCCCGCGATAACGCAAAAGCCGTTGGAGAGCAGTGTCTCACACGCCACGCGGGCATGGGGATCTCTTTCAATAATATAGTCGAGAATGGCGTCACTGATCTGATCGGCCATTTTGTCGGGATGCCCTTCCGTCACCGACTCGGATGTAAACAGATAGCGTCTTGACACGTTTTTCCTTTGTGTAATGATCAAGTTTGAGGTTAAAGCGGATTATATCGAAATGTCCGTAAAAGATTAATCCCCGTCTGTAATGATCCTTTGACAAAAGAGTGTGATATAATCTTTGCACCTTAAAAGAAACAAACCACCAAAAAAGGAGACCCATAATGCTGGTTACCAAAAAAGCACCTGACTTTACCGCCAACGCGGTTCTTGGCAACAACGAGATTGTTGACAACTTCAACCTCTACGAAAACTTCGGTGAAAAAGGCACTGTTCTTTTCTTCTATCCTCTGGACTTTACTTTTGTCTGCCCTTCCGAGATCATTGCGTTTGATCATCGTCTTGACGAGTTCACCAGCCGCGGCATCAATGTTATCGGTGTGTCCGTAGACAGCCATTTCACCCACCTGGCATGGAAAAACACCCCGGTATCCGAAGGCGGTATCGGACAGGTACGCTACCCGCTGGTCGCCGACCTGACCAAGCAGATCGCCCGTGATTACGACGTACTTTTGGAAGATGCGGGTGTGGCCCTGCGGGGTTCTTTCCTGATTGATACCGACGGCACTATCCGCCACGCGGTCATCAACGACCTGCCCCTGGGACGCAACATCGACGAGATGCTCCGTATGATTGACGCCATGCACTTTACCAACGAACACGGTGAAGTCTGCCCCGCAGGCTGGCAAAAGGGTCAAGAGGGTATGAAAGCCGATCCCAAAGGGGTAGCCGAATACCTCGAAAAACACGCCGACGAACTCTAATCGGCCCTTTCCCCTTTTGGGGAAGCGACTACAGACTCTTTACGATTCTCTCTTTTAAGCTTTTAGCATCCAATCCCAACGCCTCTTCCACTTTTTGTGTCTGACCGTGGGGGATGAACGTATCTTCATACTCAAACGAGACCAGACGGATCTTTTGCAACACTTCAGGGGGCAACGCCTCCATAATCGCCGTAGCCACGCCGCCGGAACGCACGCCGTCACTGAAAACAAACCAGTGCGAAAAACGCGCCGCTGTCTTGGTTAAAAGCGTCCGATCAATCGGTTTGACAAACCGCAAATCCAATAACCCAGCCCGTATACCCTCTTTTTCAAGAAGTAACCGCACCTCTTCCGCGCGCCCTACCCCGTTACCGTAACCGATAAGCAGTATCTCACCCTCATCAACCAGCCACTCCGCTTTACCTTCCTCAAAAGGCGTAGCCGGGTAGCGACCGTTTGGCAGTCCCATGGGGCCGCGAGGATAACGGAAAGCGCAGGGGCGATCATGTTTGGCGGCAAACTCGACCGCAAGCTCCAGGGTTGCGTCATCTCTGGGCGCGAACAGTGTCATATTGGGAATGGTACGCAAAAAGGAGATATCGAAAGCCCCTTGGTGCGTCTCACCGTCCTCACCCACAATACCCGCCCGATCAATGGCGAAAGCCACGGGAAGATTCATCAACGCGATGTCGTGAATCACCTGGTCATACCCACGCTGTAAAAAGGTGGAGTAGATGGCCACAAAAGGCTTGAACCCCTCTTTGGCCAAAGGCCCCATGGAAGCCACCGCGTGTTGCTCGGCAATGCCCACATCCCAAAAACGCTCGGGAAAACGCTCCATCAACTGCTTCATGCCCGTTCCGCTGGGCATGGCGGCGGTGACACCCACGATCTTCTCGTCCACCTCTGCCAACTGGGTCAGTTTGTCACTGAAAATCTTGGTGGCGCTGGGACGATCACTCTTTTTAAGACTCTTGCCGCTCTCTTTGTCAAAAGGCCCCACGCCGTGCCAATGCTCGTAATACCCTTCGGCGATCTTATACCCTTTGCCTTTGGTGGTCTGGGCATGGACAATGACCGGTTTGCCCATGGAACGGGCAGTCTGAAAGGTTTCGACAAGCTGGGCCATGTCATGACCGTCCACGGGCCCGATATACTCCAGCCCCATCTCCTCAAAAAGGATTCCGGGGGTGATCATCCGCATCCCCTCCTCAATCCGCTTGGCCATGTAGCGGGCCGATTCGGGGAAATGTTCCAGCATCTTTTCAGTCCGCTCTTTAAACTTCTGATAGAAGGGGCTGGCCATCGCTTGAGAGAGAATCCGGCTGATCGCCCCAATGGGTTTGGCGATGCTCATCTCGTTGTCATTGAGAATGATGATGGCAGGATATTTCCGGTCTCCCAGCTCGTTGAGCGCTTCATACACCATACCCGCGCTCATGGCCCCGTCTCCAATCATCGCCACGGGAATCCGCTTGCCCTCTTCGCCCCGCAGACGGATCGCTTTGGCCGCCCCCACGGCCAGGGAGATGGAGGTGGAGCTGTGACCGGCCACGTAGTAGTCGGCGGGAGACTCATCGGGTTTGGTATAACCGCTCAGACCGCCAAACTGCCTGAGTGTCTCAAATGCGTCCCACCGCCCCGTCAACAGTTTGTGGGCGTAACTTTGGTGACTGACATCAAACAAAAAGGGATCCTTGTCGGCGTCAAAAACATGGTGCATCGCCACAATCAGGTCTGTCGCGCCCAGGGTACTGCTAAGGTGCCCGCCGTTTCGGCTGACTACGTCCAGGATTCTTTCACGAATCCTTTGCGCCAAAGCCTCAAGTTCCTCAATATCCATTGCTTTGATCTGCTCTTTTTTCATGGCCTTCCTATTTTCCTGTTCCAAAAACTGCCTCTTTAATCCGCTCAAATCGGTGCATGATGTCACCGTCGATACTGCCGACATCACTGATAACCACCACACCGCCCGGCGAGATCACGCTATCTGGTATGATCTTGATCTTCTCCTCTTTTAGCGATTCACTGAGATAATCATAATCTTGCGGATTGACTTTGAGGGTCACGGATGAAGCCTCTTTGATCTCCCCAAGCAAAAGCCGAGTAAGCCGCAGAGCGATCTCTTGGGAGTCTTGGGTGATCTCTTTGACAATAACCTGTTTGGCCAGATCCAACGCCGTTTCGATCAGCTCCTCTTCGATTGAGTCAACCTTCTCCAGAAATTTTTGACGACTCTCTTCAAGCGCCCGCACCGACGCCTCTATTTGCCGTTGCATAGAAGCAAGCTGTTCTTCGCACGCTCTTTGCCCTTCAATACGACCGGCGGCCACACCCTCTTCAAAGACTGTTTTACGCTCCTCTTCCAACCTGCTTTCCAGCTCTTTTTCCCGTTTCTCCAGAGTCATCTGACATTTGACCAACTCATCAGAGAGCGATTCCACCCGTTTTAAAAGCTCCTCGGATAAGCCGCTGTTATCCTCTTGGGGCTCAACGGTCTGTTCCTCCTCTTTTGCCTCCTCGATATCAGATAAAGCGGGGATCTCTTCTTTTTTTCGTTCTTCTGTGCTGGACAACTCATTGAAAATATAGCGCTGAATCTTACCGTTTTCAATTTGACTCTCCTCCCCTTTTTCATCCACACCGTCAGGTACAAGCACCTTGAACTGGTATTTTTGGACGATATGCCGCTTCACTTTTTCGGGAGGAATCACCGTTTCCATATTACTCGATCATCTCCTCGGCCTCACCGATGGTCACGACACCCTCTTCGGCCAGTTTTTGTACCACTTCAACAATTTTGCGCTGGGCGCCTTCGACCTCTTTGACCTTGACCGCGCCCATAAACTGCATCTCCTCCTCAAACGCCTCCCGCGCACGCTGGGACATATTGGACAAAAAGCGCTCTTTGAGCTCTTCGGGGGAGCTCTTTAACGCCAGCATCAGATCCTTTTTGTCCACGGCTTTAAGGATTTCGCGGATGGCGTTGTTATCCAGGTTGACAATATCCTCAAAGGTAAACATCATCTCTTTAATGGAACTTGCCAACTGCTCATCAAGTTGCTCAATCTGCGCCAGGGTCGATTTGGCCGCTTTCTGCCCAAGCCGGTTGAAGATATCGGCGACGGCGCGGGGACCGCCCACTTCCACCTTGTAGCTGGCCAAAGACTCCAGCTTGTTCTCCAATACCGTGGAGACCCGTTTGATGATCTGGGGTGAAATATCACCCAGGTTGGCCATCCGCATGGCTACCACGGCGCGAAGATCGTCATCAAAAAAGCTCAATACCTGGGCCGCGTCGTTGGGATCCATGTGCGCGAGAATCAACGCGATGGTCTGGGGATGTTCGTTGACAATAAAATCGGCCAACTGTTGGGGTTTGATCTTGGAGAGGAAACTAAAGCTATGACTGCCCTGCATCGACTTGGAGAGCCGCTCAATAATTTTTTTGGCCTCTTCAGGCCCCAACGCCTTGTACAAAATTTCCTTGGCATACTCCATACCGCCGGTACTTAGATACTGGTTGGATTGCAAAATGGCGTGAAACTCCTCCAAAATGGCCATGGCAATAGGACGGTCAATGGTTTTGGCCATGGCGATAAATTTGGAGATCTCGGTAATGGCCTCAATTTCCAGGTGTGCGAAGATATTGGTAGTAATATCCTCTCCCAACTGAATCAGCAATATGGCAATCTTCTCCGCCATGGAGAGCTCCTCATACTGAGCCCGCTGTTGCGGTGTCAATTGCACCGTCATGACTTTTTCTCCTTCTCTTCTTTCACTTTAGCCATGGCATTTTGCTCAATTTCCGCCTCGTCACGAATCAGGGCGTTAAGCAGAGCCGCGAACTCCTCGGTCTTCTCTTCCGCCATCTCTCTGACTTTCTCCAGCAAAATATCGTATTTGAGCTCCTCTTCATTGAACTCCTCTTTCAGCCCCAACTGCTCTTCGACTTTTTTGCGCATCTGTGTAAATTTCTCGGTTAAAGACTCATGTTCTTCTTCATCAAATGTCAAGAGAGGCTCACTTTCTGCCGTTTCATCAATAGGAATCTCCATCATTTTTTCACCGAAAGGCAGAATAATTCTTTTATAGAAGACATATAAAATAATTAACAGCAAAAGTACTTTGAAAACCGGAACCAACGGCTTTACATAGGAATAAAAGGCATTGACTACCTTATTATACGGCTCTGCCGCCTCTGCCAACGCCCTATCCTCAAACCTGAAGTTAGAGACGGTGACCTGGTCACCCCGTTTGGCGTTAAACCCGATGGCCTGTTTGACAATTTCATTAATCTGCTTCAACTCTTCGGGTGAACGGGGCGTATACGCAAGCGTGCCGTCTTTTTCTTCTTTATATTTGCCGTCTACCACCACGGCCGCCGTCACCCGCTTCAGTACGGCAAACGGCCCTTTGATATTGGAGACGGTTTTGGATATTTCATAATTGGTCGTCGTGGTCGATTTTTGATACTTTTGTTTGCCGGAAGCGTTGCTTATTCCCTGCACCGGGCCGATATTGCTGACCGCGCCGGGCACACCGCCTACCGCTTTGGGGCCTGGACCTTCACGTTTTTCTTCCATCGACTGTTCGCTTCGCACCACGTTTTCGGGATCGTAACGCTCCTCGACACTGCTACGCTGGGCAAAATCAAAATCCGCCGAAACCTTGGCCACTACCCTCTCTTTTCCCCCGATAATAGGAGCCAGAATATTGACAATTTTATCTTCATACGCCTTTTCATAGCGGTTTTTGTAGGCGATCTGCTTCTTGACCAGCTCGCTCTCACCCTCCTCCGAATCGCTCAGGGGCTCCCCGAATTCGTTGACGATTTTCACGTTTTCGGGTGTCAGGTCGGCCACCGCCGCCGCCACCAGGTTTTTGATACCCGCAATCTGTTTGCGCGAAAGCCGCATATCATCGACGGTTTGAACCACCACCGACGCCGACGGCGGCGTTTTTTTGGAGACAAACACGCTCTCTTTGGGCAGTGCCAGATGTACCGTGGCGCTCTGAATAGGTTGCAAACTCTGAATGGTACGCGAAAGCTCCCCTTCCAACGCCCGTAAAAACTTGACCTTCTGATCAAAATCGGTCGATCCGAACTCCTGCTTGTCAAAGAGTTCAAATCCCACATGGCTCTCTTTGGGCAACCCCTTGGAAGCCACGGCCAGACGCACTTTATAGACGCGATCTTTCGGCACCTCGATAACGCCGTCGGCGGGGATTTTGTAAGGAATCTGCTCTTTTTCCAGTTCCTGAATAATGAGTCCCGCGTCTTTGGCGGAGAGCCTATCAAACAAAACGGCGTAATTGGCGTCTTTGAGCCTGGCGTTGTGCAAAAGCAAAAAGACAATAAAACCGATCACCGCCAACAGTGTACCGGCAATGACCGCTTTTTGGGCGCGATTGAGCTTTTCGTAGAGTCTGGTCAGTTGTGAGACCATTTCAGAAACGTTCATACCGCACCGTTACCCAAAATCTCTCGACA
>JAMOMS010000163.1 GCA_027067015.1 Campylobacterales bacterium
CCCTTTCGATCATGGCGCTCACAATCTCCGCCAACGCCGGTTCTCCCGCCTTTTGCATCAGCGCCACCGCATCTTCTCCCAGCGCTTTGGCCTCCGAATAGGCCCTTTGAAGCGCCCCGGTTGCAATCATCTTCTCTTTGATCCACGCACGCGCGTGCTCATCCAACGGCTTGCCGTGAAGCGAGACCAGCTTTTGGCGTTCTTGCTCTCCAAGCGCCTCGTAAAGGTAGATGTAAGGGAGGGTCGTTTTGCCCTCTTCCAGGTCGTGCATGGCGGGTTTTCCCAGTTTTTCGGCGCTTTGGGTAATATCCAGAATATCGTCAATAATCTGAAAAGCGATGCCAAGATTCCTACCGTAGGTGGCGTACACTTCCGCCTCCTTGCCCGCCAGCATCGCCGCCCCAGCGGCGGTGGCCTCGATGAGCGCGGCGGTTTTTTGGTAGACCATCTTCATATAGGCCTCTTTGTCGGGATTGAACCTCTCCCCCAGGCGCACATCCATCAACTCCCCGATGCTCAGTTGCGTTACCGCCCCGGCCACAACGGCGGCGATACGGCGTTCAAACCCCGTCAATTCCTCAAAACCCTTGGAGTAGAGAATGTCTCCCATCATGATCGCCTGTTTGCTTCCCTCCGTGGCGTTCATGGAAGCGACCCCCCGACGGGTCTGGGCGTCGTCAATCACGTCATCGTGAAGCAGGCTCGCGGCATGAATCATCTCGATCACCGCCGCCAGTTTCACCGCCTCGTCCCCCTCACCGGCAATCTTTAAAACCAGTTTAGCCCTCAGCCGTTTTCCCGCCGGCAGACGGCGAAAGAGTTCCATAATCTCCCGATTCTCCAGATCGGCGACAAACGCCTCCATCCTGGCTTCTACGCTCTCAAGCATCGCGCTACTTTCCTTTGACATCATTGATTTCGCTCCGTCCGCCGGTTTTGATTTTCAAATCGATCACCGCGATTTTCTCTTTCGCGTTGAACGATTGAAAAACCAAAAGCGCGTAGGGACTGGGCAGGGGCAGAGGCAGATCGCTATCGGGCCGCGCGAACAGCTTCAGACGAAAAACGTCACGACCCCGCTTTAAAAACAGGACCGGTTGAAAGGGCCGGCCGTCGTAGAGCACGTGCATCACCAACCCGGCTCTGTCATACAACGTCCAGCGAAACGCCAATGTATGGTGTTTTCCCAGCATACCGATCCGCACCGTCTGCCATTGATCTTTCCGTAATCTAAACCGCTCTTCATGGTCCCACGCCGTCGCGCCCCAAAGCGCGAGAGAAAGGACGACAAAAAAAATAAAAGCGTGCCGTCTACTCATTCTGGGTAAGAATATCGGCCGTCAGACCGATATACTTGTCGGCCATGCAGGCTTCCAGCTCTTGGGAGGGCAACAGGCTCTCCTGCCGTACCGCCTCCTCGATCGCCTCTTCATCCATATGGCGGGCCAGGAGATTCTCCACCACGCACAGGCGCGCCACCAGCGCGTCCAACTCTTTTTCCACAAGATTGCGGTTGGCGTGGTAGACAATATCGAAAAACTTCTTTTTGGGCGATCCGCCGGTAAAGATATCATCCTCATCGTCAAAAAACATCATACTCCCCCTGATTTTACGTTTTCAAAGTTTTAATTATACCACCGAAAACTTTATTACACGACCCGATAAGGCAAAGAGGGGAATGTTTCGGTTTAAAAAGAGGCGAAAGAGGCGACGGGGCCAAGGCCCCGGCTCACCGTTAATGGTGAGATTTGAGAATCAGTTTGGTCATGCGGATGTTGATGACCAGAAAACGAATTAACTGCCAGATCACGCAGGTGCGCATGAACTTGACAAACCCGCCGGGGATCATGGTACCCGACTGGGGTGAATAGGGTTCGATATGCTGAACATGTTTGGATGACATCGCTTCTCCTTTCTTTTATGTTTCTTACTCGGGAATGATTTTCCAGAAAGGCTTGAGCTGGGCCTTCCACAAAAACGCGTAGTGCAACAGGTGCTTAATCCAGTGACCGGCCAGGCCGATCTCACCGGTGGTGTAGTCAAGGTCACGACCGACACCGGGATACTTTTCATAATCGGGCACCACCGGGTAAACCGTCATGGAGACCGCTTTACCGCTAAAGATTCCCGTACCCGCTGACGCCACGCACGCCGCGCCCATCTCGGACATGGAAGCGGTGTGGGTCGGTTTGTCGGAACGGCCGGTCACCATGTCGCGAATGGATTGCGCGACCGCTTTGCCCATCATGGCCGAGGGCATACCGGTTCGCGGCGGTGTGGGGTTGATGGGTGTGCCGTTGGGGTTTTT
>JAMOMS010000164.1 GCA_027067015.1 Campylobacterales bacterium
CGACGTTGCCGTAACCAAAAAGGATAATCTCACGCTCTTCTTTGCTGATATCGAACACTCTGCTCTATCCTTCCCTTGAAATCGGCGATACTGACATTGTACCCCAGCACCACCAGAATATCTCCCGCTTGCAACAGTGTCTCTTCAGGAGGGTTGAAGATGACATAATGGCTCATCCGCCTCCCCTCTTTGGCGATGGGTTTTAAAACGGCCAAAAGCACCAGCCGGTTGGCGGAAAAATCAAACTCTCCCACTTCCGCGCCGTCAAGGAAGGAGCCGATTTTTACCTCCACCTCATCAATGCGGGCCGACTTTTTGCGGGTCAAAATAGCCTGAAGCGCGTCAAAAGCGACAGGTTGACCGATGTAGACGGCTCCCAGCAGTCCGGCGATCTCCTCGGGCATAATCAGGTGCGTGGCCCCGGCCAGTTTGAGCTTGGTGGCCACACTGCGCTCACTACAGCGGGCAATTATCTCCACATCTTTGCAAAGACTGCGGGCGTTGATGGTAATAAAGACATTGATAATGTCATCGTGGGTGACGGCAATGACCGATTTGACATTGGTATCGATCTTGAGTTTAAGCAGGGTCTCGCTCTTGGTAGCATCCGCCTGCAAGACCTGAAAGCCGTCCAGCTCCGCCTTGGTCACCTTCTCGGGATCATTCTCAATCACCAGCAGTTTCTCACCCTGATCCCGTAATTTGGCTGAAAGGATCTGACCGATCTTACCGTAACCGCACACCAGGTTCAGATCGCGGGTTTTGGCCACCTGGTTGAGCACCCGCGTGCGCTTGATTTCGGGAAGTTTCTCCCCGAAAGCCGAAACGATAATGGAGGTCAGAAAGGTCATGGCCCCCACACCGGTAATGATCACCAGCATCGAGACAAACCGCCCCTCGTGGGTCACCGGCGTGATGTCGCCGTAACCGACGGTCGTCACCGTTACCACCGCCCAGTAAATCGCGTCAAACAAAGAGGTGATGTTGGGGTTTTGCCCCGCCCCCTCAAAGACATAGATCATCATCGACGCGATCAGCGTAAAAAACGAAAGTAGCAAAAAGAGGGCGTAGAGCTCAATCTTTTTGTTGCGCAAAATATCAAAAAACTGCATCAGGCTTTTTGAGTAACGCAACATCTTAAAGGCCCTGAAAAGCACAAAGACCCGTAAGATCCTGATCTCCCGATAGCTTGGCAAGATGGCGACCAGGTCAATGATGGCCGGCAAGGAGGAGATATACGCCCACTTGTTCTCCGCTATCTCACCCAACGCTTTTTTAAGCGAAAAGGGCTTTTCGAAAAACTGCGACTCCTCGTACTGGGAGATGATGACTTTGTGCATATCGTCATGCACCCAAAGACGCAAAAGGTATTCCGTCACAAATATGTAAGTGACGACATAAAAGTCATACCGCTCCAGCCAGACCGCCACGTGCTCACGCACATCCACCACCAGAATGATGACGGAGGAGAGGATGATAAAGACCATAAAGAGGTCGAAATATTTTTTATAAGGGTAATCGTCGTTGTTAAGAAGGTTGTTAAAAAAGCCCTTCACCCGTTTATACCCGGCAGAGCCCTCCAGAAAATAGGAGAAAGCGACCAGGTATTTAATCAATTGCTCTTTCAAACGCCCAGCCGCTCTTTAAGAAGTTGGTTGACTTTACCGGGATTGGCGGTGCCTTTGGAGGCTTTCATCACCTGCCCGACAAAGAAACCGAAAAGTTTCTCCTTGCCGCCTTTGTACTCCTCTACCTTGTCGGCGTTGACAGCAAGCACCTCGTCAATCAGCGCCAAAATGGCCCCGTCGTCACTCACCTGTTTAAGCCCCAGCGTCTCAATGGCTGAATCCACCTCGGCATCGGGGTTTTCAAAAAGGTAGTCCATCACCTCCTTGGCCGCCTTGCCGCTGATGGTACCGTCCTTGATGCGCGCGAGAATCATGGAGAGTTTTTGGGGCGTCACAGGCGCCTCATCCACGCCCATGCCCCCTTTCAGTCTGGCCGCCAGCTCCACCGTCAGCCACTTGGCCGCCTCTTTGGGGTCGGCGCCGGCTGAAACCGTCGCCTCGAAATAGCGCGCCTTCTCCACCTCGGCGGTAATCACCGACGCGTCATACTCCCGCAAACCGTAGTCACCGACATAGCGGGCCCGCTTGGCGTCGGGCATCTCGGGAATCTTCTTGGCGGAGGCCAACAGCGCCTCGTCCAGCACCACCGGAAGCAGGTCGGGTTCGGGGAAATAGCGATAATCGGCGCTGTCTTCCTTGCCCCGCATAGAGCGGGTCTCCCCTTTATCG
>JAMOMS010000165.1 GCA_027067015.1 Campylobacterales bacterium
CGGCTCTTTTTGCCCTCCAAACGGGTGGTCATATAGACTTCGTCGGTATCGACAGCAAAATGGACGATACAGCGCCCAAAGCTTAGCAGAGGTTGGCGATGATCGCGCGCTTGGTACTGCTTGATGCCGTGAAAGCGGGCGTTTTGCCCCGTCCAGGGGTTTTTGAGCTCCATCGTTACGATAGGCAGGCCGTTGAGAAAGAGCACCATATCGATCTCTTCGCGCGGGTTGGCGGTAGAGTAAGCCACCTGGCGCGTTACGCTAAACTCGTTGCTTGCAAAGCGGCGTTTGACCTCCGGGGAGCTGGAAGGAAGCGGCGCGACGTACATCAGAGTAAAATGGGCGTCTTCTACGTCCAGCCCTTTGCGAAGTACCTTGACGATGCCATATTTTTTGATCATCCTATCAAGCCGCTGGAGAATCTTTTGTTTGTAGTGCGGATCGCGCCGGCTTAGCTTCTCAAGCTCTTGGGGCTGGGTGGTTTCCAAAAAGTGCCAAAAGCGCTTTTCGTCTACGGCAAACTCTTTGTTGAAATCTCTCGGATCTCCCCGGTAAAAAAACCGCCCGCTTTTATATGCGGTAGCAGGCTCCTCTACCCCGTCGGCTGATCGTAGCTCCTCCGTGCTGATGCCTGCCAGCGCACGTTCTATACTGCTCTCAAGGGCCTGTTCGTCGGTTTGGCTTCTCATCTGTTCCCCTTTAGTTTCGCTTCCACCAGCTTATCAAAATCGGAGCGATACTCTCTATCTTGACGTACGCGAAACTCCTTGTAGTGCTCTATGGCCAGCCTGTCGGCCACCTCTTTTTTGACCTTGCCAAGGTTTTGGAGGATTTCGTAGCCGTTAAACTCCAAAAAGGCGTCAAGCTTCTCCACCCAATCGGCCATTCGCATCACCACGCCCCGCTTCGCCTGGTTTTCGGCAAAGTCCAAATACATACTCACAATGCGGTTAAGTTCACTCAACTCCTCTTGGGTGAGGTAGTTTTTGGCTACGGTCACATCGCTTTGGAGGATCTTCCCGTTTGGTGCATTTTTCCAGGTTTGTAGCCCCATATGGGGTTTGTCTTTGTCCGCACGACTGGCGATGATCTCCGGAGCGGTCATCCCCGTGATGGCAAACTCCAGCTTGTTTTGCACCGTCTGAAAAAACTGCTGGGTTATCGGAGATTTGGGATCGTAGTCGGCACTGCACTCTTTGTAGATGTCGGTGATCTTTTGGTAAAAACGCCGCTCGCTGGCGCGAATCTCGCGAATCTTCTCCAGCAGTTCGTCGAAGTAGTCTTTGCCGAAATGTGTGCCGTTTTTGAGCCGCTCATCGTCAAGCACGAAGCCTTTGATGATAAACTCTTTGAGCACTCCCGTCGCCCAGATGCGAAACTGCGTAGCTTGCATCGAGTTGACGCGGTAGCCCACGGCGATAATGGCGTCGAGGTTGTAAAAGTCCACTTTCCTGGTTACTTCTCTTCCACCCTCTTTTCGAACTGTTTCCATTTTGGAAATAGTTGCTTCGGGCAAAAGCTCCCCGCTTTCGTAAATGTTTTTTAGGTGCTTGGAAATGGCCGGTACATTGACGCCAAACAACTCCGCCATCTGCTTTTGGGTAAGCCATAACGTTTCGTCGTGGAGGCGGACGTCGATATTGATCTTTTGGGTGGGCGTGGTGTAGAAGAGGATAGAGTCATCAACTTTATTCATTATTCTGTCCACTGATATTTCGGTCGTAGACCGTTCAAATAGCTATTGTTATATTTAACCAAACCTTCGTGCATCAATCGTCCCACTACTATCGCCGGTAAAACATTGCACGCTTTAGCAAAACGTACAATACTCTCTTTGGTAAAGCTTCCGCTCATTACAAATTTTTCATAAAGCTCCGGGGGTATCAACAAATCACGGGCAAAGGCATCCGCTTCTTTCTCCTGTTTTAAAAGCGATGGATCGTCATATCCGTCTTCAAGAAACACCTCCCGCTTATCGTGAAGCAGTAAATGTGCCAATTCGTGAAACAGACTAAACCAGAAAATATCGGCATATCGCCCCTTCAGGCTCAACGCAACTATGGCTTTTTGCCTGTCATCCATCCAAAAAGTCGCCCCGTTGACCTTTGTTTTTTTGAAATGGGGCAAAAGCACCAAGGCCACCCCGCATTCGGCCAAAAGATGCTTCACTTCGTTTAGCGCCTCGTTTATATCGCTTTTTAGCATCAACGATTTTATATTCGGCAAGCAACTTTCAAGTCTTTTTTTGTCAAATGGAGCAGTTTCAATAGATGCCGCTTTT
>JAMOMS010000166.1 GCA_027067015.1 Campylobacterales bacterium
AAAAGGCGCGCAATTTTTCGTGCCCCAGCAGGGCGATAGCCGGGCCGATGCCGTTGGGATCACCGATAGAGACGGCCAGCTTCATCGAATGAGGGCCAACATATCTTTGACGGCCTGCTCCAGCCCCGTATAGACGCTTCTGGCGATGATGCTTTGGCCGATATTGAGCTCCTCTATGGGGCTAATATCGGCGACGGGACGGACATTTTGGTAGTTGAGTCCGTGGCCGGCGGCGACTTTTAGACCAAGGGTTTGCGCGGCGCGGGCCGAGTCTTGGAGGGTTTGCAGGCTTTGGTTGAGCATGGTATCCAACTCGCGTCGCGGTTTGTCCCACTCTTTGACGGCGTAGCGGGTGCGGGGTAGGTTGCTATGGCGCATGGCGTAGATGTTGGCGTAACGGCCCGTATGCAGTTCCACCCACTCGGCACCCAACTCACGGCTTTTTCGCATGAGCGTTTCATCAGGGTCGACAAAGAGCGATACCTCGATCTCATGGGTATGAAGCTTTTTGATAACCGCTTGGAGCCTTTCTTCATATGTAAAAATATCAAGTCCGCCTTCGGTGGTCACCTCCTCCCGACGCTCGGGCACCAGCGTGGCCCTGTGGGGGCGCAGACGGCAGATGATGTCGATAATCTCTTCATTAATCGAGCACTCCAGGTTGACCGGCAGGGGGCTTTGCGCTACGATCATTTGGGCGTCGTCGTCATGAATGTGGCGACGATCTTCACGCAAATGGATGGTAATCTGATCGGCTCCGGCCCTTTGAACGATGCCAAGCGCTTGCAGGGGATCGGGGTCGTTCACAAGACGGGCCTGGCGCAACACGGCGATATGATCGATATTAACACCCAGTTTCACAGCGGATGCTCCTGCAAAAAGGTATAGATCTTTTCGGCTATTTTTTTATACCCTTTGGCGGTAGGGTGAACCAAATCGTCACTTTTTAGGTCGTCATATTTTAAAACCGGCCCGAAAACATTGTAAATATAATAGACACCGGTACGCTTGACGACCTCTTTATAGATTTTCATATCCGAAGAGATCATCATATCCAAAAGGTCAAGATTGGGAAATCCGATCAACACCGGTTTGGCGCCGGCCGATTGGATTTGCTTGACAAGATTGATCAAGTTTCTGGCGATGATTTTGTGTTGTCGTCCTTTGAGGAGGTCATCTCCCCCTTTTTGGAGCATCACGATATCGGGGTGGTATTGGTTGAGCACGGCGTTAAGCCGACTGCCGCACGCATCGGTGGTTTCGCCGGCCTTGGAGGCGTTAATGATGGGCAGGTTGAGCATTTGGGAGAGATAGACCGGCCAGCTGTGGTCGCTGTCGGCGCCAATGCCGGCTGAAAAACTGTCTCCAAAAACGACAACCACGGGCTTTTTTGTACCGTTTAGCAATAGCGGTGTGTCACCTTGTGTCGCGATTTCGTCGCTAATCGGGGCTTCATCGCTTGAGCCCATCTCATGCTCTAAACGGTATTGGGTAAAAAAGTGAATGCCTGTAAAAAAGAGAATCAGTAAAACGGCAAGTTCCATTTTGCTTAGGCGCATATCTCTTCTCCGGTACGAAAGTTTGGAAACATTATACCTTGTTATCTCTCTTGGCGTAGAACTCTTTTTTAAACGATTCAAAACGTCCCGCCAAAATGGCCTCCCTGGCCTGTCGTGTCAGCGTGAGGTAGTAGTGCAGGTTGTGCAAAGAGGCCAGCCGGAAGTAGGTGAGCTCCTTGGCGCGGTAGAGGTGGTTGAGATAGGCGCGGCTGTAGCGGCGGCAGGTGTAGCAGTCGCACGCCTCGTCAATGGGCTTCTCATCGCGCTTGAAACGGGCCGATTTGATATTGATCTTGCCAAAAGAGGTAAAGAGGGTGCCGTTTCTGGCGTTACGGGTGGGCATGACGCAATCGAACATATCCACGCCGCGCGCGATGTTTTCAATAAGATCCTCCGGCGTGCCCACCCCCATGAGATAGCGGGGCTTGTCGGCGGGCATCAGCGGGGTGGTCAGCGCCACGGTATCGTACATGGCACGGCTCTCTTCGCCCACGCTAAGCCCCCCGATGGCAAAACCGTCAAAATCCAAAGCGCAGAGCCCCTCGGCGCTGATACGCCGAAACTCGGGGTCAACGCCGCCTTGAATGATGGCGAAGATATTTTGCCTGACACCGACGCCTTCTTGCTGTTTTTGGCGATGATAGGCGATGGAGGCTTCGGCCCAGCGGGTGGTACGCGCCACAG
>JAMOMS010000167.1 GCA_027067015.1 Campylobacterales bacterium
GGCGCTGGCGCCCCGCTCTTTTTGAAACTCGTGGAGCATATTGCTCAGCGCCACCGAGAGCTTAGCGGCTTCACGGGTCTCCTGCGCGTCGTAGTAGTGGTTGATGTCGTCATAGATGATGCGTGAAGAGAATAGCAAAATAGAGGCAATGGCGATGGCGCCTAAAATCATGAGCCTCTTTTTGATGGTCATCTTCTCAAACATATCGGGCTCCTTTTTCGGTTGGCTCTTGGTCTAATGATATATCGTTCATTATTCAAAAATTGTTAATGTGGTGTGCCTGAAGCGGGTTTGGGTATAATTTCGCATCAAATGAAGCAAAAAAAGGAGGGAATATGGCCGAAACCAAACCCAAAAAACGGCAAAAGCCGGTGGTGCTTTTTACTTCGCCCGGGTGTGTGTGGTGTACGCGGGCCAAAACCTTCTTTAAAAAAAACGACATCAAGTTCAAAACCATCGACATCTCCCGGGACCGGCAGGCGGCCAAGGATTGCGAGCGCCACGGGTGTCGGGGCGTGCCGGTGATTTTGATAGGCAGTACGTGGATCTGCGGATTTGACGAACCCAAAATCAAAAGAGCATTGGACCTTACATGATCACTTTTACCGACCTGCTACTTAAACTGCAAACCTTCTGGGCCGAGCAGGGTTGTAACATCGTGCAACCCTACGACATTCCCGCGGGGGCGGGAACCTTTCACCCGGCGACGCTGTTAAGGAGTCTTGATAGCCAACCGTGGGCGACCGCCTACGTGGCGCCCAGCCGTCGCCCTACCGACGGCAGGTACGGCGAAAACCCCAACCGGCTGGGGGCTTATTACCAGTTTCAGGTGCTCATCAAGCCCAGTCCCGACAATATCCAGGATCTTTATCTCAAAAGCCTTGAATATTTGGGGCTTGATCTAAGCAAACATGACATCCGCTTTGTCGAGGACAACTGGGAGTCGCCCACGCTGGGCGCCTGGGGGCTTGGCTGGGAAGTGTGGCTGGACGGCATGGAGGTGACGCAGTTTACCTACTTTCAGCAGGTCGGCGGCCTGCCCTGCGACCCGGTGGCCGCGGAGATCACCTACGGCACCGAGCGGCTGGCGATGTACCTGCAGGGCGTGGAGAGTGTCTTTGATATTGTCTGGAACGAAAAGGACGGTCGGGTGACCACCTACGCCGACGTGCACAAAGAGGGTGAGTATGAGTTTAGCCGCTATCACTTCGAGGTGGCAGACACCGCCATGCTCTTTCGCCATTTCGACGACGCGGCCGCCGAATGCCGCCGCTGTCTGGAAGCGGGGCTTCCCCTGCCGGCGTACGATCAGTGCATGATCGCCTCGCACCTTTTCAACACCCTCGACGCCCGCAAAGCCATCAGCGTCACCGAACGGGCCAACTATATTCTCAAAATCCGTGAGTTGGCCAAAGGGTGCGCCGAGCTTTATAAAGCGCAGGAGGCGGAGCGGGAAGCGCGGATCAAAGGGGAGAAAGAGGCGTGAGAGTCGGTGAGATTCTAAAGCTTCTGGATGGCTTAAGCCCTTTTGAGCGGCAGGAGAGCTGGGACAACAGCGGCCTGTTGGTGGGCTCTTGTGAGCAGGAGACGGCGCGGGTTGTGCTGAGTGTCGACCTGGACGAGGCGTTGATTGAGGAGGCGGAGGAGGGGACGCTGTTTGTGGTGCACCATCCGCTCATTTTCGGTAAGCTCAAGCGGCTGGTCTGGGAGGAGTACCCGGCCAATCTGTTAAGAGCGCTTATTCGCAAAAACCAGGCGCTTATTGCCTTGCACACCAACTTCGACCAAAGCCACCTGAACCGCTATGTCTTTACCGAGGTGTTGGGGTTTGAGGCGCAGGCGTGCGAGGGGTTTGTCTGCCGTGCCGAAGGGGCGTGGCAGACGCGGGACCTGCTTGAGAGCGTCAAACAAAAGCTGGGGCTTCAGAAGCTTCGGGTCGTGGGGTGGAAAGAGCGGGTAACCTCCGTGGCCCTGACGACGGGGGCGGGCGCGAGTTTGATGGAGAGCGTCAAGGCCGATCTCTTTTTGACGGGCGATTTGAAGTTTCACGACGCCATGAAGGCCCAAAGTGAGGGGCTGATGCTGGCGGATATCGGCCACTTTGAGAGCGAGCGTTTCTTTGCCCGCGCCCTGGCGCCCCATTTGAAAAATCTGCCGATTCCGGTTATAATTGCGGAATCGAAAAACCCCTTTCGCTACGTTTAAGCACCACACGACTTTTGAAGGAAACAAATGAACAAACATCTTGAAGAGCTTATTGAACTCTCAAAAATCGACCGGGCCATTGACGCGTTTGAACCCAAAATTGAGTCAGCCCGCGCCAAACTGAGCGCCCTGGAGGCCAAAGAGACGGCCGTAGCCGAAGAGATTGAGAACCTCAAAGAGGAGATCAAGGAGGCGGAGCTCAAAAAGGCCAAGAATGACCTGCACATTCAGGAGTTGACCGAAAAACTGGAGGCCAACAAGAAGAAGATGGCCGACGCCAAGACCGAAAAGGAGATCAAGGCGCTCCAGCTTGAGGAGGATATCGCCAAGGAGCAGTTGGATTTCGCCAACGAGGAGATTGAGCGGCTCGATAACCTCATAGAGACCCGCAAAGGTGAGATCGAGGCCAAAGAGGCGGAGCTGGCGGAGCTCAAAGAGCAAAGTGAGGCGCTCAAGGCCGAGGTGGAGGCGGAGCTGGCGGAGATTGAGAAAGAGAAGCAGGCACTTTTTGAGAAAAAGCAGGCGCTGGTTTCCAAAATGAGTCAGAAGATTCTGGCCTTTTACGACAAGATCCGCCGCTGGGCCCGCAACACGGCGGTGGTGCCGGTGCGCAAGCAGGCCTGTATGGGCTGTTTCATGAAGATCAACGACAAAACCTACGCCGAGGTGATCAAAGGCGAGGAGATTACCACCTGCCCGCACTGCGGACGCATTCTTTACATGGAATCCCAAACCGAAGAGGCTGTCGCTGAATAACCCGGTTTTCGCCCTGCTCTATACCCTTCTTACCCTGGTCGCCTGGGCGGCGGCCTCTCCTTTTTTGTTAGGGCTTTCCCTTCAGTCAAAATATCGCCGTTCCATTCCCGCCCGTTTTTTTCTATGGAAAAA
>JAMOMS010000168.1 GCA_027067015.1 Campylobacterales bacterium
CCCTGCCGGAAGGGGGGGTCTGGTTTCATGCCTGTAGTTTCGGGGAGACACGGGCGCTTAAGCCCCTGTTGACGCGCCTGGGGGCGTCGGCACGCCTGAGCGTGACCACCCAAACCGGGTTTGACGAGGGCAAAAAGCTGGCTCGGGCGGTGCGGTATCTTCCTTTTGAGCCGTGGCTTTGGTTTTGGGTTCGTCCCCACAAGGCGCTGGTGGTGATGGAAGCGGAGCTTTGGTTTCTGCTCTTTTACCTGGCCAAAGCCCGGGGCGCGAAGACCTATCTGATCAACGCCCGTATCTCCGACCGCTCCTACGGACGCTACCGGAAGTTCGCCTGGCTCTATCGGCGGATTTTCTCGCAGGTTGACGAAGTTTTCGCCCAAAGCGCCGAAGACGCCAAAAGGCTTGAGGCGCTGGGTGCTCTCAACGTGACGGTGACGGGTAACATCAAGCTGGCCGATCTGCCCAAAGCGACCCGGCGATATGAGAAACCCGAAGCGACGGTCATTACAGCCGCCAGTACCCATGAGGGAGAGGAGAGGCTGGTGTTGCGGGCTTTTGAGAGATTTAAAAAGCGTCATCCGGACGCCAGGCTTTTGCTGGTGCCCCGCCACCCGGAGCGGTTTGAGAAAGTGGCGCGTGAGGCCGAAACGTATGCCAAAGCGCGGGGCTGGCGTTTTGGACAATGGAGCCGTGAGCCTTCTCTAAGAGCGGACGTGACGGTGGTTGACGCCATGGGCGAGTTGGTCAACCTTTACGCCGTGAGCGACATTGTGGTGCTGGGCGGGGCGTTTGCCCCCGTAGGGGGCCACAACCCCGCCGAGGTGATCCCCTTTAACTGCCGCCTGATTACCGGCCCGCATATCTTTAACCAGCGGGCGATGTACGAGGCGGTGGAGGGGGCCATCTTTTGCGAGGAAGCGACACTGCCCAAGGCGCTGGAGGAGGCCGTGACGGCGCCGCCTCTTAAGCTGAAAACCCCCGTTTCGCTTGAGCCTATTCTTCAAAGGCTGGCCAATGTGGTATGATCTGGGTGAGGATCGGGTAGAGCTTTGGGTCACGGTGCGTCCCGCCAGTTCCAAAGATTCGGTGGCCGGCGTGTACGACGGGGCGCTTAAAATTCATATCAAGGCACCCGCCGTGGAGGGCGCGGCCAACAAGGCGCTGGTGAAGTTTTTGAGCAAACGTCTCAAGGTGGCCAAGAGCGACATTCTTTTTGTCAGCGGCCAGACAAGCAAACGCAAGCGCCTGCGTCTGCCAAAAAGCGACAACGTATTGGCGTGGATAGAGGAGATCAAAGAGCATGGATAAAGAGAAAGCCTACAAACTCCTGGCGGCGCAGATGGGTCTTTCCAACGCCAAAGCCAAGGCGTTGATCGACCGGGGGGTGGTGTACGTGGGTAACCGCAAGGTGGCCATTGCCCGGGGAGAACTGCCGATCGATACGAAATTTCGGGTCCTAAACCTTCAGCGCTCGGAGGTGATCTTTGAAAATGACGAAGTGATCGCCCTGAACAAACCCGCGTTTTTAACCAGTGACGAGGCGATTCGCGACTTTGAGGGGGCGCGTCTTTTGCACCGGCTGGATCGTGAGACCAGCGGTGTTTTGCTCTCTGCCAAAACGAAGAGGTTTGAGAAACGGGCGCTGGAGGCGTTTAGGGCCAGGGCGGTTTATAAGGTGTATACCTGCTGGGTGGAAGGGATCGTGAGCGAACCCTTTACGGTGGATAAGCCCATTTTGACCCTCAAGCGGGGCGGGCGGGCCTACAGCAAGATCGACCGCAAAGGCAAACCGGCCGTAAGCCACGTAGAACCCCTGCTTATTTCGGGCAAGCGGAGCAAGGTACGGGTGGTGATTGAGACGGGGCGCACCCATCAGATACGGGTTCATCTTCGCAACGCCGGTTTTCCCATCATCGGCGACGCGCAGTACGGGGTGCCCTCCAACCAGACAAACCGGATGCTTCTGCACGCTTTGCAGGTCAGACTGCTGGGATACGACTTCAAAGCCCCCGAACCCAAAGGGTTTGACGTACTGGCGGGCGGGTAGGCAATCTTATATTTAATTAAAATTAAAGTGACTATAAGCTAAAATGGCGCACTTTTGAAAAGCGCCTGCAGGAGAGTTTGTGTTTGAGTCATTGAGCAACAGTTTTCAAAACGCCATCAACAAGATCCGCTTCCGTGACGACGAAAAGGCGCTCAAACGCGCGCTGGATGAGCTGAAGAAGTCACTGCTGAAGTCGGATGTGCACCATAAGGTGGTCAAAGAACTGCTCTCGGTGGTCGAGCGCAAGACCAAGCAGGCGGGTATTGGCAAGGAGAACTTTCTCAAAGCCCTCAAAGAGGAGCTGACCGAGATTCTCACGGCCCCCGGCAAGCAGGGGTTTGTCTACGCGTCCACGCCGCCGACGGTGGTGATGATGGCGGGCCTTCAGGGGTCGGGTAAAACCACCACCTCGGGCAAGCTGGCCTATTACCTGAAGTTGAGAAAAAAGAGGGTTTTGTTGGCGGCGGCGGACCTTCAGCGCCTGGCGGCGGTGGAGCAGTTGCGCCAGATCGCCGGGCAGATCGAGGTGGATGTTTTTGCCGACGAGACGATCAAAGACCCGGTGGATGTGGCCCAAAAGGCCCTGCAAAAGGCCAAAGAGGGCAATTACGACGTGCTGATTGTCGATACCGCCGGCCGGCTGGCGGTTGATGAGACGCTGATGAACGAGATCAAGCGGGTCAAAGCGGCGTTGGATCCTGATGAGATCTTTTACGTCGCCGACTCGCTCACCGGCCAGGACGCCGTGCGAAGCGCCGCCACGTTCCACAAAGAGCTGGGCCTGACCGGCGTGATCTTGAGCAAATACGACGGCGACAGCAAGGGGGGCGTGGCCCTGGGTATCGCCCGGCAGGTGGGTGTGCCCCTGCGCTTTATCGGCGCCGGGGAGAAGATGCCCGACCTGGAGGTTTTCATTCCCGACCGGATCGTCGGTCGCCTGATGGGCGCGGGCGATATAGAGTCGCTGGCCGAGAAAGCCGCGGCGGTTATTGACGAGAAAGAGGCCAAGAAGGTCGCCCGCAAGATCAAAAAGGGGCAGTTTAACTTTAATGACTTTTTAGAACAGCTTGAGCAGATGAAGAAGCTGGGCTCTTTAAAGTCGCTGATGGGGATGATTCCGGGGATGAGCAAAATGGCCGGCGCCATGAAAGACCTGGATCTTGAAAACAGTGAGGAGATCAAGAAGATCAAGGCGCTGATCAGTTCCATGACGCCCAAGGAGCGGGAGAACCCCGATCTGCTCAACAACAGCCGAAAGCGCCGTTTGGCCAAGGGGGCGGGGTTGAGCCAGATGGAGGTCAACAAAGTTCTTAAACAGTTCAAAAACGCCGCCAAGATGGCCAAGAAGTTTTCGGGCAAGAAGGGGATGCAGGATTTGCAAAACCTGATGAACCAGATGCAAGGGCCCGGCTTTCCCCGGTAAACCCGATCGGGGCATTGACCTAAACGATGCCGTCAATCGCTTAGGCCAATGCCTCATTTGGAAAAAAACAAAACAATTTGACAGGAGCAAACAATGACAGTGATTCGCCTGACCCGTATGGGACGCAAAAAACGCCCGTTCTACCGCATTGTGGTAACCGACAGCCGCAAACGCCGCGACAGCGGATGGATTGAGAGCATCGGATACTATGATCCCATGAAAGAGCCCAAAGTGGTCAAACTGGATGAAGAGCGCTACAACTACTGGCTGAGTGTGGGTGCCCAGCCCAGCGAGCGCGTGAAGAAACTGGCCGCGGGCAAGTAAGATGGTTGAGGCGTTTGTGCGCGAATTTGCGAAACTGATCGTCTCGCATCCCGAGGCGATTCGGGTGGAGCGTCACAATCTGGCGGAAAAATTTGACGAGATCGTGATCTACGCGCACAAAGAGGATGCCGGCAAACTGATCGGCAAAGAGGGGCATACCATTAATGCCCTTAAAACATTGATCGGCGGTTGCAAGGCCAAAGACGGCATCAGCTACCGCGTCAACGTCCGCACCGACGAGGCGTAAATGGGGGATTCCGATCGGATTCCCGTCGCCCGCATAGGCCGAAGCGTCGGCCTGCGGGGCGATATGCGCCTCAATCTTCTGACCGACTTTCCCGAACAGTTTAAAAAAGGCGCCCGTTTCCAGACCGATCGGGGTGAGTTGACCGTTGCCCGATACGACGGCAAACGGGGAACGGTGCGCTTTGAGGGGATTGAGAGCGTCGAGGAGGCCAAACCCCTGACCAATCTTTACCTCTATACCACCAAAGCCAAAAGCCAGGAGACGTGCCATTTAAAAGAGGGTGAGTATTTCTGGTTTCAACTGATCGGGCTGTCGGTGGTTGAAGAGGGTGAGGTGTTGGGCAAAGTGGTGGAGATTGAGCGGCTGGCGGGTACCGATTACCTGGTGGTCAAGACCGATGAGAAGCTAAAGGCGCAGGGGGCGCCCGCCCGTTTTCTCATTCCCTACGTGGATCGCTACATTCTTCAGCCACGGCTTGAGGAGGGGCGCATTCTTACCCGCGACGCGCGGGATATTCTGGACGCCAGCTGATGCGTTTTACCTTTGTCACCCTCTTTGAGGGGTTGGTACGGGGCTATTTTGGTGACTCCATTCTTAAAAGAGGGGTCGAAAAAGGGCTATTGCGCTACGATTTTGTCAACCCCCGCGACTATGCCAAAAACCGTCATAAAAAGGTGGATGACACCGCCGCGGGGGGCGGGGCGGGTATGGTAATGATGCCCCAGCCTCTTGATGACGCGTTGGCGAGGATTCGCGCGGATTCCGCTAAGGCTCATTTTATCTTTCCGTCGCCGGTGGGTAAACCTTTTACCCAAAAAGATGCCAGGCGGTTGGCGAAGATGGAGCATCTGGTCTTTGTGAGCGGTCGGTATGAGGGGATTGACGAGCGGGTGATTGAGCGGTGGGCCGATGAGCTTTTTAGCATAGGCGATTATGTACTCACGGGCGGAGAACTGCCCTCGTTGGTGATGTGTGACGCCGTGGCCCGACTGGTACCGGGGGTGTTGGGGAACGCCGAATCATTGGCGGCGGAGAGTTTTGAGACCCCGCTCTTGGAGGCCCCGATGTTCACACGACCTAAAAGTTTCCATAAATTAAGCATTCCTTCAGAATACTTAAAGGGAAACCATAGTAAAATTAACGCCCTGAAAAAAAGGCTGGCCTTGGCCAAAACGAAATATTTTCGTCCTGATCTGTATCTGAAATTTACCCAAAGGGACAATGATGAAAAATCGCTATATTGAGTCTTTCGAGAAAGCCCAGATCGAAAGCAAGAACATTCCTGACTTCCGCGCTGGTGATACCGTCCGTGTCGCGGTGAACATCAAAGAGGGTGACAAAACCCGTATCCAGAACTTTGAAGGGGTTTGCATCTCCATTCGCGGCGAGGGAACCGGCAAAACCTTTACCGTTCGCAAAATCGGCGCCAATAACGTCGGCGTGGAGCGGATCTTCCCGATTTACAGCGACAGCATTGAGGGCATTGAAGTGGTTCGCCGCGGTCGTGTCCGCCGGGCCAAACTCTACTACCTGCGCGGCCTGCGCGGCAAAGCGGCCCGTATTAAAGAGCTCCGCCGCAAATAAACCTCTCCCTTTTTGGGGGAGTTTCTCCTCTCTTCTGCTACAATACGCTTCAGAAATCTTTTTCTATTCCAAAACAACCGTTTTGATCGCATCATAATAATTATAATGTACGTGACAAAGGAGTGGCAATGGTACGGCGTCTTGTCCTGATTCTGGCTCTTTGTTGGGGCGTTTGGCTGAGTGCTTCTGACAACGGCAAATACCCCAGGGTACTGTTACGTACCGATAAAGGCGATATTGTTTTGCAGATTCGCCCCGACTGGGCCCCGAAAGCTTCGGAAAACTTCTTAACCCACGTGAAGGAGGGGTACTACAACGGGGTCCTTTTTCACCGGGTGATCCGCGGCTTTATGATCCAAAGCGGCGATCCGACGGGTACGGGGATGGGGGGCGATTCCATCTGGCACAGACCTTTTAAAAACGAGTACGCCAAAAACGTGGTTTTTGACAAACCCGGCCTGCTGGCCATGGCCAACGCCGGGCCCGATACCAACCGAAGCCAGTTTTTCATTACCGTCGCCCCCGCTCCGTGGCTTAATGGCGGCTATACCATCTTTGGTCGGGTGTTAGAAGGCATGAAGACGGTTGTCGCCATTTCACGGGTACCGGTTAACAGGCAAAACCGTCCTTTGCAAAAGGTGCGTATTCTTGAAGCCAAGGTTGTCGAGTGAGCCCAACCCCCCAAAAGCTTGAAAGCGCCCTTGAAAACGGGGCGTTGACCCTTCGTTTTCAACCCTGGATCAACCTCTGGACCGATGAGTTGATCGGCGTGGAAGCCCTGGTGCGTCTGGCGGATGAGAGTGAACTGCCCGCTGAGTCGTTTTTGCCCACCTCCGGCGCCCATCGACTCATGCCGCGCTTGGGGCGTTGGGTGCTGGAGGCGTGTTGTCGCCAAATGGTCGCATGGGACGAAGCGGGGCTGAAAGCGCTGAAGATGGCGGTGAATATCTCTTTGGCGGAGTTGGAAGAGCCGGGATGGATCGAGGGGGTCGGCGCGCTTATGGATCGTTACGGATTGTCGCCCAATCGGTTTGAGTTTGAGTTTTCCGAGCGGGTTTTTCGCCATGAGACACCGGCGTTTGCCAAGCGCCTGGAGGCGCTCTATACCATGGGCGTGACGTTGGTGATGGATGATTTTGGAACCGGATGCTCCTCTTTGGGGCTTTTAAAACGCTATCGATTCGGAAAGCTCAAGATCGACGGCTCATTTATCCACGGGATGCGTGAAGATGAGGTGGATCGGGCGATTGTCCGTGCGTCGGTGGGATTGGCCCATACCATGGGGATGCGGGTGGCCGCCGAAGAGGTCGAGACCCTCTCCCAGCGTACCGAACTCTCCTTGATGGGGTGTGACGAGATTGCCGGCAACGTCTACGCGCCGCCGTTGGAAGCGGAGAAGATTCAACAGATGCTAAGAACCTTTTAGGCCTCAGCTTTCTCCTCTTTTTCTCTTTTCTCTTCGGAGGATTCCGTCATCTCCTCCTGGTTGGTTGTCATCTCCTCTTCTTTGGCCTCACTCTCTTCCTCGGGTGTTTGCGGCGCCGTGTTCTCCTCTTTTTGGCGTGTCTCTTCTTGCGGGGAGATTTCGGCGTGCTCTTGCGACGCTTCTGCTTGGGTTTGCGCCTCTGTTTCGTTGAACGGATGCTCCTCTTTGGCCTCTATGACGGTTGTCTCGATAAAGGGCATGGGAATATCCCGCTCCTCTACCAGGGCGGCGACAACGTGTTGGGCCTGCTCAATGGCTTGCGTAAGTGTCGGGGAGGGGACGGTGGTTTCTTCTTCGACGATCGAGACGGCAACCAGAGGGGTGACCGCCTTGGCGCAGGTGACGGCACGCTCAATGACGGTTTTGGAGGGGGCGCGCAGTTTGTCGTAGTCGTTGCCTTCCACATGAATAATACGCCGTACCGTCGCGTTGTATTCGTCGGTGTAGATGTCGCAGGTCTCCAACAGGTTGG
>JAMOMS010000169.1 GCA_027067015.1 Campylobacterales bacterium
TCGGCTTCCTGTTTGGCGATCTGTACCCGTTCGATCTGCTCTTTGATCTTTTGGGGCAGAATAATGGCGCGAAGCTGTACCGATACCAGCTCCACCGGTTTGCCCTCCAGCTTGTCGATCTCGCTGGCGATGTCGTTTTGGATCTTGATGGCGATCTCATTGCGCTTGACGGGGAGCTCTTCGGCCTTGTATTGGCCGATGACGTTGCGTACCACATCGCGCACGATGGGGTTGATGATCTTCTCCTCCCAATTCAGGCCCCACTCAGCCACGGTTTGGGGGGCGCGGTCGGGGTTGAGGCGGTACTGGACCGTCAGCTCGATGTTGATGGGCAGACCCCGGGCGTCCAGCACTTCGATGGCGGGTTTGATGAGTACGCCGCCCCGGCGGTCGAAATCCCCCTCGCCGGCGATCGATTTGTAGTTGACAATGCGTACCCGGGTATCGACGACAATGACCGACTGAACCGCGGGGATAAAGAGATGAAAACCGGGACGAAGCGGGGTGGGATCAAACTTACCGGCGGTTTTGAGAATCCCCACTTCGCCCGAGTTGATCACCACGAAGGGTTTGAAAAAGACCAGCAAAGCCGCGATGACCAGCAGAATGTACATGGCGGTGGCCTTTTTGCCGAAATCCTGCACAAACTGGGGTGGACGGGGCGGCTCATTTTCGCTGTTTGGATCGTTTTGGCGCTGTTTGTTGAAGTAGTCGTTCATATCGGCGGGCATGGTGCTCCTTTTTTCAGTGAATAGTTAAAAGTGAAAAATGAAAAGTTTTTGGATGAACGCTTTGCGTTCACCCATGGAAATTTTAAATATACGTCAAATAGTGCTCAAAGTCGGGGTTCCTGCCGTAGACCACGTCGAAATAGGCCTTTTGCAGATGCTCCGTCACGGGGCCCCGTTTGCCGTTGCCGATGACGCGGGCGTCCACTTCGCGCACGGGTGTTACTTCGGCGGCGGTACCGGTAAAGAAGGCTTCATCGGCGATATAGACCTCGTCCCGGGTGATACGCCGAAACTCGACGGTGTAACCCAGTTTCTCGGCCAACTCGATAACGGTGGCCTGGGTGATCGACTCCAGCGCATTGTCGTGGGGCGGGGTGATGATTTTTCCGTCACGCACAATAAAGAAGCACTCGCCGCTTCCTTCGGCCACAAAGCCCTCTTCATCCAGTAAGAGCGCCTCCTCATAACCCGCTTCAAGCGCCTCGAACTTGGCCATCTGGGAGTTGAGATAGTTGGCCACCGCCTTGGCTTTGCCCATGGTGGATTTGACGGAGTTGCGCGCAAAGGAGCTGATCTTGACGCGAATGCCCTTCTCCAGCCCCTCGTCGCCGAGATAACTGCCCCATTCCCAGGCGGCGATGGCCACCTCCACCGGGCAGTTGCGATGATATAGTCCCATGACGCCGTAGCCGAGATAAATAAGGGGGCGGATATAGACATTGCCCTCAAAGCGATTGGCCCTTAGCAGTTCAACCTGCGCGTTTTCAAGCTCTTCCAGCGTAAAAGGCGAGTCGATCATCGTGATCTTGGCGGAGTTAAGCAGTCGCCTGGTGTGATCGCGCAGGCGAAAGATCGCCAGCCCTTTGTCGGTTTTGTAGGCGCGGGTTCCCTCAAATACCCCGTTGCCGTAGTGGAGGGTGTGGGTGAGAACGTGAACCTTCGCCTCATCCCAGGGAACCAGCTTGCCGTTCATCCAGATGGTATCAGCCTGTTTCATTTTCGCTCCGAAAAAGTGTGATTTGCGTAGAAAAGTGGTAGATTTTATCTTATAATTGATTAAAAGCACTTTTGCCAAAGGAAGAAGATGATTGACGCGATGATGTGGATGGGATCTGAACCGATCGATAAGCATGAGCGGGGTGAGCGCCGCTCGCCGTACAACGGCGAAGTGGTGAGTCGCTATCCCCTATGCGGCGCCGACGACGCCGAGGCGGCTTTAAAAGTGGCGCAAGGAGCGTTTGAGCGGACCAAAATGGCGCCGCTATCGCAAAGAATCGCGTGGCTAAGGGACGTGGCGGCTACCATTCGGGCAGAAAAAGAGCGGTTTGCCAAAGCCATCACCGACGAGGTGGGCAAGCCGATTCAATTTAGCCGGGTGGAGGTGGATCGGTGCGTGGAGACGATTGAGCTGACCGCCGACGCGCTAACCCACCTAAAGGGCGAGACGATTCCCACCGACGCCACGCCCAGCGGCAGGGCTTCTACCGCCTTTTGGCGGCGGGTACCGG
>JAMOMS010000170.1 GCA_027067015.1 Campylobacterales bacterium
TATGAAACAATGGAACCATATATATAAAGATCAAAAAGATTTTGCGAAGTTTGTGGCCCAAGAGGGGATGGCAAGATATGATCAATTATTAATACAGGTCAGTACCGCCATATCGGATATTAATGCGTTAAACGATCTGCGTCAAAAGATAAAAAGCGTTTTGCCTCATGCCAAAATCATCGGTGCAACAAGCGTAAGACAACTCGAACATATGCGTTTTTCCCGTACCAGTACCTCTTTGTCCGTTACGGCTTTTGAGAAGAGCTATCTGGATAGTTATGAATATAACTGTCCGCCGCATGAACGTTATGATTATCGTGAGATTTTATTTGCGCTGGAAAAGAAGATTGTCAAAGAGACCAAGGGGATTTTGCTTTTTGCCAATACCGTTCACTTTAATATTGAAGGTTTTTTTAAAGAGTTGAATAAAAAGTTTGCCCACATACCGGTATTTGGCGGCATAGCTTCCAGTGATTTGTCCGCGAAGAATATGATTTTTTCTCAAAATGCCGTCTATGAAGAGGAGGGGATGGTTGCGGTATTGATGCACGGCGAGGCTTTAAATGTATCGTGTAACTATTTTTTTAACTGGGAGCCGATTGGTCGGGAACTAACAGTTACCAAGGCAAACGGACGTTATCTCTATGAGTTAGACGGTCAAAAGATTATTGATATTTATGAGAACTATTTTGGTCCCTTAACCCATCAAAAGCTGATGGGATTGACGCTTGCGCACCCGTTGATTAGGAAATCGGAGGAGTTTGGTACGGTTGCCAGGGCTTTGTTGGAACCTGCCAGTGACGGTGGGTTCTATTCCGGTGAGTTTAAAAAAGGTGAAAAAGTTCAGATCGGTTTTGGGCACTACAAAGAGATGCTTCAACAGCACGAGAGAATCCCCGATGTTTATAAAGATTTGCCGGTCGAAGCGCTTTGGTTTTATATATGTATCTCCTATCAGTACGGCTATTTGGACATTATTGAAACATCTGCTATCTTTTTTGAAGAGACTCATAAACTGTTTGCCATGATGACATTTGGCGAGTTTAGCCATCATAACGGTCGGAATAAATTTTTAAACTATACACTGAGTCGGGTGGCGCTTTCGGAAGATCCGGATGCACGGATGAAAATCAAACCGGTTCAATATCAATGTGAGCCCAAAGATGAGTTGCTGGCTACGCTCTCAACCCTTGTCTCTTCCAGCAGTCAAGAGATTATGGGACTTAACCGCTATCTGGAAAAAGAGGTTGCCAAACGGACAAAAGAGTTGGCGATGTTAAATGAGCAACTGGAGCGGCGTATTGCCCAAGAGGTACGCAAAAACAGGGAAAAAGATAAAATGCTTTACCATCAGTCCAAATTGGCGGCGATGGGAGAGATGATTAACAACATTGCCCATCAGTGGCGTCAGCCGCTCAATATTATTGCGCTTGTCATGCAGGATCTCTCGTTGAAAGCGCAAATCGGGTCACTACGGCCGCAAGAGATTAAAGAGGCGGAAAAGAAAGTTCACGACACGCTTAAATATCTCTCCGATACAATCGATGATTTTAGAAACTTCGCCTCTTTGGGCTTTGACTATAGCCATAAAGGTACCATGGATTTAGGCAAGACGGTGGCCGATACCGCCAGACTTGTCTCAGTGGTGTTGGATGATGAGAAAATTGGATTAAAATTGAAGTTACCTGATCATGAAGTGCTCGTAAACGGTAGCCCGAATGATTTAAAACAGGTTTTGCTTAATCTTATCTATAACGCCATTGATGTCTTTAAAGAGCGGCAGATTCAAAATCCGTTGATCAAAATTGAGGTGAAGGTGAACAAAAAAAGGGCGGTCGTTACGGTTAGAGATAACGGCGGGGGAATTCCGGCTAGGATTTTGGATAAAATTTTTGAGCCCTACTTTACAACCAAGTATAAAGCGCGAGGAACGGGGCTGGGGCTTTATATGTCAAAGATGATTGTCGAAAAGCGGCTGGGCGGGGAGATCCACGCCCGCAATACCCGAAGCGGTGCGGCCTTTTGGATAGACCTGCCCCTTACGGTTTGATGTCGTAAAAGGCTTTGAGCGCGCGGATGATCATGGCGTTTTTGGAGATTCGCTCCAGCTTGGCATCCGCGTGGACGCGATCGTAAAGATCCATGGGAAGGGTAATGGAGAAGGTTTTGGTCTCAATCTTTTTGCGTTTGGCGATGGTTTGATTGATGTTTTTAAGCAAGTCAATGATTTT
>JAMOMS010000171.1 GCA_027067015.1 Campylobacterales bacterium
GCCCACCGCCATCAGCTCTATGTCAACCCCCTGGGTACGCCGGTACTCTCGCAGGGCGGAAGCGGTGATGTGCTGGCCGGCCTGATCGGGGGCCTGCTGGCCCAGGGGTTTGGCCCGTTGCAGTCTGCCGTGCAGGGGTCATTGGCGCTGGCGCTGGCGGCGCGACGGTATGAGGGGGCCGATTTTAGCGCCATCGCGGAAGATCTGGTTGAGGCGATTCGATGGATTGCGCCGTGAACCTTGTGGTGCTCTTTAGCGGCGAAGGTACCAACCTGGAGCGGTTGATTCAGCGCTTTGACAAAAGACCCTGCCGGGCGGGGCGCATAAAGGTTGTGGCCGTTACCAACCGTCCGGACGCCGGGGGAATCGCCCGGGCGGCCCGCTACGGGGTGAGGTGTGAGATTTTGGATCACCGCCGTTTTAAAAGCCGGGAGGCGTTTGATGCGGCCCTGGTTGAAACGATTGCGGCGTATAGGCCGGTGCTGGTGGTAATGGCGGGGTTTATGCGCATTCTTACCCCCGTTTTTACCGAAAAAGTAGAGGCGATCAATCTGCATCCGTCCTTACTGCCCCTCTTTAAAGGGGCCAACGCCATCGCCCGCAGTTTTGAAAGCGGCATGAAGGTAGGCGGCGTGACGGTGCACAGGGTAGTGACGGAAGTGGACGGCGGTGAGATCCTGGCCCAGCGGTGCGTGCCGATACTTTCGGAAGATACGCTGGCTGACTTTGAGGCGCGTATCCACGCTGTGGAGTATGAGATTTTGCCCGATACGGTGGAGAGGCTTTTAAAAGAGAGAGGGCTGTTCGATGGCTTTGACGCGAAAACTTCGACGGTGAATGGGGGAAGGGCCCAGTCGTCTTAGCGCCTCAATGTGGGATTTTGTGCCGTAGCCTTTGTGCTTTTCAAAGCCGTAACCGGGGTAGAGGCGGGCCGCTTCAACCATAAGCCGATCACGCGTTACCTTGGCCAAAATACTGGCGGCGCCAACCTCCGGTACGCTCTGGTCGGCTTTTACGAGGGTCTCTATGCCTTCGACGCCAAACGCGGTGGGGCCGTCAAAGAGGTAGCGTTGGGCGGCAAGGTTGGCTTTGATCTCTTCCAACCCCAGGGCCAGGCAGACAGCCATCCCTTTTTGGTCGATCTCCTCGGCCTCAAAGCGCACCAGGTGCCAGCGGGCGGATTGTTGAATCTTTGTAAAAAGCGCCTCTCTCTTTTTTTCGCTCAGGCGCTTGGAGTCGTCCAGCCCTTCGATAGCTTCATGTAAAACGACGCCCGCCATCACCAAAGGTCCGGCCAACGGCCCCCGGCCCGCTTCGTCTATGCCGCAGAGACACACGTGCCTTGCTCCTTTTGCAAAAAGGCGTGAACGGTTTGAAGTGTCTTTTTCAAGACGGTTTGCAGTTGGGTAATCGTCTCTTCGGTCACCTTTTTCCCGTCGCGTATGTCGGTAACGATTTTGTCGGCGCTATCGGCCAGCCGAAAGGCCCCGAGATTGGCGGCGACCCCTTTGAGGTCTATAGCGGTTTTATAGAGGGTTTTTGTATCGGCGGGGTTGAGAGAACGTTCAGGTAGCGTTTCATACAGTTTGGCAAATTCGGACAATACCTCGGCGTAAAGGGTGCGTTCATGGTTGGCGAGCGCGATCCCTTTTTGGAAGTCCACAAGGTCGTTGGATTCGGGTTGATCGGGCTGAGATTGGGCGGACGCCTCGGTTTGGCTGTAGGGAAGAAACTCTTTAAAGATTGTATAAAGCTGGCCCACTTTCAAGGGTTTGAGCAGGTGGCGATTCATACCGATGGCATACATTTTGGCGATCTCTTCGGGCAGACCGAGCCCGGTAAGGGAGACAACGGGCAAGTCGGCGTATTTCTCTTGCATACGAATATGGCGTGTGGCTTCATAGCCGTCCATGACGGGCATATTGATATCCATTAAAACCAGGTCAAAAGGCCCTTCGCTCTCAAGTTTTTGAAGCGCCTCTTTACCGTCTTCGGCTATAACAATACGAATACCGCTGGTTGAGAGCAGGCTGATAAGCACTTTTTGGTTGATTTTATTATCTTCCACAATCAGCAGAGAAGCGCCTTTGAAGATACAAAAACTCTCTTTGGTAATATTTGGCGCCTCTTCCACTTCGGCGGGAATCTCTTCTTTGGTTGTCGGCTGGGTTTGGATGCGAACCTCTTTGCGCTCCTGCGGCACCTTGTCTTTCCAAAGATCCACAATGAGGTCATAGATGCGTTGCCGATCCAGGGGTTTAGCGATTTGGGCGTCAAACAGAGGGCGATAGACCTGGGCTTTGGGATGGGGCATCAGCATATCGACAACCAGAACCAATTTGCCTTGCAAAGACGTTTTGTGTGTTTTAAGAAACGCCACGCTCTCTTCATTGAGCGCTTCCGGCGCCACCAGAATAAGGTCATACCGCAACCAGGCTTCGGACGCCTTTGTCTCATCGGGACCGGCCAGGGTGACACGGTTTTTGAAATACTCAAAAAGGTGTTGAATCGCTTCGGCGGACGGGGTGTGCGGATCGACAATCAAAACGGAGCGGCCGGTATACCCTTTGGCCGGCAAGGGGTAGAAACGACGATCCTCGTCGACGGGAGAGAAGGGCAGTACCGCGGTAAACCGGTTTCCGCGGTCGGGGTTGTTTTTGGCTTCGATCCAGCCGCCCATTCTTTTGGCGATGGATTGGGCGATAAAGAGTGAAAGGCCCGAACCGCGATCATCTACGCAAAACGGTTCAAAGATGCGTTCAATCTCATGTTTTGAAAGCGGTACGGCTGCGTCTATGACGCTGTAGCTGATGATCGGTTTTTTCTCCGTGCCGTCAACCCGTATGATCAACTTGACATCACCCTTT
Organism: Campylobacterales bacterium; assembly: GCA_027067015.1. GTDB lineage: Bacteria > Campylobacterota > Campylobacteria > Campylobacterales > Hydrogenimonadaceae > Hydrogenimonas. The sequence goes on from JAMOMS010000171.1 coordinate 2,868, forward strand.
CCGCTACGTCGTATGGCGCTTTCAATCAGCTTGCGAATGATTTTGCCCAGGTTGTCAGGGTCGCCTTTGAGCCGGGAGGGCACCTTTTTTTCAATATCGTAAATCAGCCGAATACCCTCTCCCCTGAAAGCGTGGGCCACATTACCGGCTACTTCGTCCAACACGTTGTCCAGATAGAAACGCTCTTGACGAATGGTGATCTCGTCCGCTTTGATGCGCATATACTCAATCAGCTCGGTCGCCACATTTAAGACCCGAATATCGGAGTGACGGATCTTCTCGATCTCTTGAATCTGCTCCGGGCTCAAGGGGGTTTGCAGTATCTTTTCACTGCTTTGGATGATCTCCTTGGCCGGTGCGTGAATCTGCTTGCCCACGCCGACCAACAGCTCCTCCATCTGTGCGTGCGGCTTGCCCTTGTCAAAAGAGCGACGGCGGCGTAAAAGCCATACGAGTATCAATAGGGCGGCCAAGGCTATCGGTATATAAAGGTTCAAACGGCTATCCTCCTCTTTGGAAATTTGGGGGTGTGGGCGGGTTTGGGGAGCCGGTTTGGCTTGCACAGCGGGTTTTGATTTTTTGTGCGAGTCGCGGTTTACAGCAGGCTGATAGATATAAAACGGGCTTCGCGCGGTTTTGTACGCGCCTTTATGCTGGTAGATAAAGGCGTCATGAAAAAACTTTTTGGCGAACTCAAAAAGCATCAGGGTCGTGTTGTCGTCATACAGCGGTTCAATGGCGGCAATATAGTAGCGACCGGACGGCCGGCTCAGGACGGAGAAACCTTTTGCTTTTTGTATGCGTAAAAGATTTGGATCTTTTTGTATGTTACTGCCGACCTGTTTGGCATAGAGACTGCACTCAGGCAGTGAGGAGCATGTGGCCAGAACAATACTCCTGTAAAAGGCGTGATCTGCCGAAAAGAGAGAGACGGTGCCCCAAAGAAGAATCAACAAACCCTTTCGCATGGCTACTCCCGTTTAAAGAAATTTGCACTCATTTACGCCTATTCTAATGCGGTCAGTTTGAAAGGGGGCTGAAAGAGGCTACTCCTCTAATATCCATTCATAAAAGGGTTTGGCGGTGACACTCATGGGCTCAAAACGGAAACTGAAAGTATTAGAAATTGTTAAAATAACAACACGTCTGCATCGTAGTCTGTCCAGTTCCGAGGCGGCGCTCGCAATTTTTTTGGCTGACCCCTGCGGATTGCCGAAGGGCAAAAGAAAGTAGGCGCACCGGCTGTCCGGATCAAAAAAATCGATCTTGTCATGCCAGGTGACCTCCGGTGCCGTTTGGCGCAGGCGCCGGGCCGTGATGGTGTAGAGCTGACCCATGAGGGACTTTTCAAAATGCATGGACGCGGGCAGGGCAAAATCAAAAAGCAGGAGGCGTTTGGCGGATCTTGGGCGGTCGGCCTTGGCGAACCATTGCAAAATCCCATCGGATTCCCACGCTTTGAGTGTGGCGTAAAGCCGGTCTTTGGAGAGGGGATGTTCCCGCTTAAAAAGGGTGTAGATCTGGTGCGGCGAGGTGCTTTTGCCGTTAAAGGCGGCAAGGATCTTGAAGAGACGTAATGTCAAAGGATCCGGGAAGATGAGCCGAACGGTTTGATGGAGCCGGGCCGTGATGAGGGGTTCCGGGATCTTCGCCATCAAAGGGAGCGAGCCGGTTTTCAGGTAAAGGGAGAAGGAGTGCTGTGGTTGCAAAAACCGCTTTTCAAAAGCCAAAAACTCCTCAAAATCCAGGGGTAGAACGTTTAGCTTCGGCAAAAGCGGGAGCGCATCAAGAGGGTGTCGGGAGATGAGAATATATTGACGACAACGGGGCAAAACGGGAGGCGCCTGACAGCAATGGTCGAGCACAATCGTGTCGATACGGCGGTTTTCTATAAAACTTTGAAGGTTCTCAAAAAGTCCTTTTTCATCAATGCGGGGGTCTGCAAGATCAATATAGAGGCTCCGTTGACGGGGAAGCTTTTGAAGATAGTCCAGCGCCAGCCAGCTTTTGCCCGAAAGGGGCGGGCCGTAGAGGTTGATTGAGTAGGAGGGAATCTCATACTTGCGCTCCACGAACCCGACGGGCCTGGGGACAAGCTCATACAGAGCCTCCAGCTGGTGCATGGCGCTTTAACCCATCTTCAATCCGACCAGAAAACCGGCGATGGCCGATCCGCTCCCGGCGGCCCCGAAAGCGGAGAGGCGATCTTTGAGGAAGAGGGCAAAATGTTTAAAATAGTCCGATCCGGTCGAGACGGTATGCTCCAGTTGATCGGGGTGAAGTTCCACGACGTGCATTTGGCTTAGCGCGAAGGTAAAAGCGATGGCCGCTCCCAGGAAAAAAAGGAGAATCTTGAAACTCTTTTTTAAAAAGTAGCCGACGGCCATCCCGATGAGAAATCCCGATCCCATGTTAAGGTAGGGCAGATCGGGGAGTTCTTGGGCAAAGGTGGCGGTGGTATTGCTTTCCATAACCGGTTATGTTCCTTCCTGTGTTTGGTTTGCGTAATTGTAGCAGGTTTCGGCGGAATCGAAAAAAAGTTCTACTATTTCCTTCTAAAAAGGAAACAAATTTTTGTGTTTGCGCAACAAAACCCCCGAAAAACCTTGCTTTTGACTTTTTCTTTATGTATAATCTTGGCTCCAAAAAGCGTTGGTGCCATAACCAACAAGTTCTTTTAAGGGAAAAACCTATGGAAAAAATTCGACTTAAGCTTAAAGCGTACGATCACCGTGTGCTTGATCGCTCAGTTGCCGCCATCGTAGAAGCGGTTAAACGGACGGGCGCGGAAATTCGCGGACCCATTCCTATGCCTACCAAGATCCGACGCTATACCGTGCTCAGATCGCCTCACATCAACAAAGATTCTCGTGAACAGTTTGAAATTCGTATTCATGCGCGTATGATCGACATTGTCTCCGCGACACCGGATACTGTTGATTCGCTGATGAAGCTTGATCTGGCTCCGGAAGTGGATGTCGAAGTCCGATCTATGGGTAACAAGGGGTAAAAGTTATGGAATTTATCGTAGAAAAAATCGGTATGAGCCGAACGATTGGCGTACCGAGCACGCCGGTGACGCTCCTGAAAGTACGGGAAGTCAAAGTGTGCGAGGTGGGCGAAGACGGTCGGGCCATTGTCGCCTATGCCGACGGCAAGAAACGCAACAAGGCGATTGAGGGACAACAAAAAAAGTATGGCCTCAGCCCCGAATTCAACCGTTTCGCCACCCTCAAAGTGGTCAATACCGAAGCGGGCGACCTGGATCTTTCGCCGCTTAGCGAAGCCAAAAAGGTCAAATGCACCTTTACCAGCAAGGGCCGCGGCTTCAGCGGTGTCATGAAGCGCTGGAACTTTGCCGGCGGTCCCCGCAGTCACGGTTCTCGTTTCCACCGCGCACCCGGTTCTATCGGTAACTGTGAATGGCCCGGTCGCGTTCAACCCGGACAGAAAATGCCCGGCCACTACGGCAACGCCAAAGTGACCGTTAAAAACGAAATCGTCTCTTTCGATCCCGAAAACGGGATTCTCGTCGTCAAGGGTGCCGTTCCCGGCCCCAACGGCGGTATGGGACGGGTAAGGATCAGTAAATGAGCAAAGCAGTTGTTCTGAATGAAAACCTGGAAAAGGCGGGCGAGGCGGAACTGCCCGCTGCTTTTCTTGAGGCAAGCGCCCACAACCTTTATCTGTATGTGAAGGCGTACCAGGCGGCCCTGCGCGCCAATACGGCCCACACCAAGAACCGCTCCGCGGTTAGCGGCGGCGGCAAAAAACCCTGGAGCCAAAAAGGTCGCGGCGGCGCCCGCGCCGGTTCAATCCGCTCACCGCTCTTTGTCGGCGGCGGCGTGGCGTTTGGCCCCAAAGCCAACCGTAACTACAACCAGAAGGTCAACAAAAAGCAAAAACGCCTGGCGCTTTTGCACGCCCTGGCGGAGAAAGCGGCCAACGGCCAGCTCTTTGTAGTAGACGCCATCGAGGTAGCCAGCGGCAAAACCAAAGACGCGGCGGCCATGATGAAAAAACTGGGCGCGCGCGACGCGCTGTGGGTCAAGTCTTTGATTGACGAGAAGACCTACCTGGCGTTTAGAAACCTTCCCGACTGCTATCTGATCGAAGAGAACGAGCTCAACGGCTATCTGGCCGCCGCCTACCGCGCGGTGGTTATCGAGAAAGCGGTTTGGGACAATTTGACGAAAGAGGGCTAAGATGGCTGATATTACCGATATTAAATCAATCGTATATACGGAAAAGAGTCTGGGCCTTCAGGAAGAGGGCGTCATCGTGGTGCAAACTTCGCCGAAAGTGACCAAAAACCAGCTCAAGGCGATCTTTAAAGAGTACTTCGGCGTCAACCCGCTGAAGGTCAACTCCCTTCGCCAAAAGGGCAAGGTTAAGCGTTTCCGAGGTCGCGAAGGCAAGCGCCCCGATTTTAAGAAGTTCTATGTGAAACTGCCGGAAGGCGCCAACATCGAGAGCCTGAGCGCGTAAGGAAGAGAAGATGGGAATCAAAACATTTAAACCGTACACTCCGAGCCGACGCTTCATGAGCGTCATCGAGAGCAGTGACATTACCAGCAAACCGACGGTTCGCAAACTTCTGAAAAAACTGCCGGCCAAAGCGGGACGCAACAACCGCGGCAGAATCACGAGCCGTCATAAGGAAGCGGGTGCGAAAAAACTCTATCGCATTATCGACTTCAAACGCAACAAATTCGGCGTCGAAGGCACCGTTGCGACCGTTGAGTACGATCCGTACCGCAACTGCCGCATCTGCCTGATCCACTACGCCGACGGCGACAAACGCTACATCCTTCAGCCCAGCGGTTTGAAGGTGGGTGATAAAGTTCAGGCCGCCGAAGCGGGACTGGACATTAAACCCGGCAACGCGATGAAACTCAAAAATATCCCTGTCGGTACCCTGGTGCACAACATCGAGATGAAACCGGGCAAAGGCGGCCAACTGGTGCGCAGTGCCGGCGGTTACGCGCAGATCATGGGCCGGGAAGGCAAATATGTCATTGTCCGTATGCCCAGCTCCGAGATGCGCAAAATCCTGGGTGAGTGCATGGCCACCGTCGGCACCGTGGGCAACGAAGAGTTCGCCAACATGGTCATCGGCAAAGCGGGCCGTAACCGCCACCGCGGTATCCGTCCGCAAACCCGCGGTTCTGCGATGAACCCGGTTGATCACCCCCACGGCGGTGGTGAAGGCAAGACCAACTCCGGTCGCCATCCCGTTACCCCCTGGGGTATGCCGACCAAAGGCTTCAAGACCCGTCGCAAGAAGGCCAGTGACAAACTGATCATTTCTCGACGCAAGAAAAAATAAGAGGATAGGTAGACATGGCACGATCGATTAAAAAAGGTCCTTTTATCGACGAGCACCTGATGAAGAAGGTGCTTAAAGCGAAAGAGACCGGTGATAATAAACCGATTAAGACCTGGTCACGCCGAAGCACCATCTTCCCGGAGATGATCGGTTTGACCATCAACGTCCACAACGGACGCCAGTTCGTTCCCGTGTACATCACGGAGAACCACGTCGGATACAAACTCGGCGAGTTCGCTCCGACACGCACGTTCCGCGGCCACAAAGGCTCGGTTCAGAAAAAAGTCGGGAAGTAAGGGGTAGCGCATGAGCAAAGCAACACTGAAATTCATCCGCCTCAGCCCGACCAAAGCCCGCCTCATCGCCCGCGAAGTCCAGGGAATGAACGCGGAGCTCGCCCTGGCGAGCCTGGAGTTCATGCCCAACAAAGCGGCCAAAGTGATCGCCAAGGTGATCGCTTCCGCCGTCGCCAACGGCGGCTACGAGCCCGAAGAGGTCGTGGTCTCTTCCTGCCGAATCGACAAGGGTCCGGTTCTCAAGCGCTGGAAACCCCGCGCACGCGGTCGCGCGTCGCGCATCATGAAACCGACCTCGCACGTGATGGTCGAAGTTACTGAAGCGAAGGATAAGTAATGGGTCAGAAAGTCAATCCGATTGGTTTGCGCCTTGGTATCAACCGTAACTGGTCAAGCCGCTGGTATCCCAACTGGCAGCGTGTTCCGGCTTTCGTGGCCGAAGACGACAAAATCCGCAAGTTCCTCAAAAAAGAGCTCTACTACGCGGGTATCGCCGACATCATCATCGAGCGCACGGCGAAGCGCCTTCGCGTCACGATCGTCGCGGCACGGCCCGGTATCATCATCGGCAAGAAGGGCGCGGATATCGAAAAACTGAAAACCCGCCTTCAGAACATGGTCCAAAAGCCGGTCTCTCTGAACATCCGCGAAGAGAAACGCCCGCAGGCGTCGGCCCAGCTGGCCGCCGAAAACATCGCCACGCAGCTCGAGCGCCGCATCGCGTTCCGCCGCGCCATGAAAAAGGTGATCCAGGCCGCCCAGAAAGCGGGAGCGAAGGGGATCAAAGTCCAGGTCGCCGGACGCCTCGGCGGCGCGGAAATGTCCCGGACCGAGTGGTACCTCGAAGGCCGCGTGCCGCTGCACACGCTGCGCGCCAAGATCGATTACGGTTTCGCCCAGGCGTACACCACCTACGGAATCATCGGCGTCAAAGTCTGGATCTTCAAAGGCGAAGTCCTTCAGAAGGGTATCCAGCCCGAGCCGGTCGAAGAGAAACGCGGACGCCGCGCGCCCCGCGGAAGGAGATAAATCATGTTGATGCCCAAACGAACCAAATACCGCAAACAGCAGAAAGGCCGCAACCGCGGCAAAGCCTACCGCGGCAATCAGCTGGCATTCGGCAACATCGGAATCAAAGCGATCGAGCACGGCCGCATCGACAGCCGCCAGATCGAAGCGGCGCGGGTCGCGATGACCCGTCACGTCAAGCGTACCGGAAAAGTCTGGATCCGTGTCTTCCCCGACAAGCCGATCACCGCGAAGCCGCTTGAAACACGGATGGGTAAAGGTAAAGGTGCCGTCGACAAGTGGGTCATGAACATCAAGCCCGGCCGCATCATCTACGAGATGGCCGGTGTCAACGACGCGCTCGCCCGCGAAGCGCTGACCCTTGCGATGCACAAACTGCCTTTCAAAACGAAAATCGTCACACAAGAGGCAAGCAATGAAATATACTGAGATCGCAGAAAAGAGCCTTGAAGAGCTCGAAAAGATGTTGAAAGAGAAGAAGATGGAGCTGTTTGAGCTCAAACTCAAGCTCAAGACGATGCAGCTTACCAACCCGAACGAGATCCGCGCGTGCCGCAAGGACATCGCGCGCATCAAGACTGCCATCAACGCGCAGAAGAATGCATAAGGAATAGGAAATGGCGTCACATAAACGTATCATTCAAGGAACCGTCATCAAGAAAGCGGGTGACAAGACGGCGACCGTTCTGGTCGAGCGCCGCATCATGCACCCCCGCTATCACAAAACGGTCAAACGCTTCAAGAAATATCTCATTCACGACGAGCGCAACGAGACGAACGTCGGCGACGTGGTCAGCGCGATCGAGTGCCGACCGCTTTCCAAACGCAAATCGTTCCGCCTCAAAGAGATCGTGACCAGAGGAGTCGGATCATGATTCAAAGCTTCACCCGTCTGAACGTCGCCGACAACAGCGGCGCGAAAGAGATCATGTGTATCAAGGTCCTGGGCGGCAGCAAGCGTCGCTACGCCAGCGTGGGCGACGTCATCGTCGCTTCCGTCAAAAAAGCGCTGCCCAACGGCAAAGTGAAAAAGGGCCAGGTCGTCAAGGCCGTCGTCGTCCGCACCAAAAAAGAGATCCAGCGTGAAAACGGCTCTCTG
>JAMOMS010000172.1 GCA_027067015.1 Campylobacterales bacterium
GGCGCCCGATCGACTCAAAGCCATCTACCAAACCAAAAGCGCCGATCCCAGTTTCAAAGAGGTTGAGCGCTACAGGGCACTGGCGCGTCAAAAAGCGGAAACGGGCAAATTCGGCGTCAATCCGGAAGCGTGGTTCCAAACCGCCACCCAACGCATCAATATTCTTAAATCCATCGATGACGCGATCGCCGAAACCATTGAAAAGAGCCTGCAATCTTTAGGCAGTCGGGCCGTTTATGAGATGGCCGTCAACCTTTTCATGATCCTTCTTTCCATTCTCATGGCCTACTTTGCTATCAAAAACATTACCGGACGCATTCACACATTGGAGCAGATTATTGAGACCACCGCCAAAGAGAGAGACTTGACCCTACGCACCCAAAACAGCATGGGTGACGAGTTTGGCCATATCCTTGGCGCCTTTAACCAATTTGTCGATAGCCTGCATCGCTTTATGTTGCAGGTGCGCCAAGGAACGGAACAAAACGTCCTGGCGGTTAACCGGGCCGAAAATCTCATTGAGCAGATCCGAACCGACTCCGACAAAGAGGCCGGCATCGTGACCGAAAGCGCCCAGGAAGCAGAGAAGATCAAACAGATCTTTGTCTCCGGTAATGAAGAGGTCAAAGAGACAAGAGATCGTATGCGAAAAGCCAACGACAACCTGGACCATACCGTGGGCATGATTCGCAATACCATTGATCAGATTGAAAACAACGCCCGGATTGAGCATGACCTGGCGCAACGCCTGCAAAACCTAAGTACGGAAGCCGGACAGGTCAAAGAGGTGCTTAACGTTATCTCCGATATCGCCGATCAGACCAACCTCCTAGCCCTTAACGCCGCTATTGAAGCGGCCAGGGCCGGGGAGCACGGCCGGGGCTTTGCCGTCGTGGCCGACGAGGTGCGCCAACTGGCCGAACGCACCCAAAAAAGCCTGGTCGACATCAACGCCACCATCAATGTCATTGTCCAATCCATCATGGACGCCAGCGCCCAGATGGCCGAAAATATCGAGAATGTCGAACGCCTTACCCAGGACGCCACGGTGGTTGAGAGTGAAATCAACACCGTCAGCAGTGCCATGAGCGAGGCGGTTGAGCATATTGATCAAACCTCCAAAACCATCGACGACGCGACCAAAGCTATGAGCGCGTTTATTGAAAAGATGGAAAACAGCAAAAGCCTCTCAGTGCAAAACAAAACCCGCATGGCCGAAACGCAGGAGAGTATTCACGAAATCAAGCGTTTGGCCGATAGCCTCGCCAACGAGCTAAAAGCGTTCAAAATCTAAATTTTCCCGCCTTTGAGGCGGGTCTACACCTCACATAACATCCGTTTCAAGAAGCTTGAAAATCCAGGGAAAAAAGTGCCAAGAGAATCAGGAGAGTCAAAAAAGTGGCGCGCTCGTCAGGATTCGAACCTGAGACCGCTGGTACCGCAAACCAGTGCTCTATCCAGCTGAGCTACGAGCGCATTGTTAGTTAGTGGACGGGAATTATACACAAAATCTTTTTGGATTTCAAGGGGTTTTTGGATTTTTTTACGCTTTTATCAGGTGCATGGGACCAAAAAGGGCGTGGGCTTTGGGATTGGCGATAAAGGTGTGGTTGTACGGATGCTCCAGGCGATGACTTGTAAAACGGGCCGCTTCGGGCAATTTGAGAATAGTATCGGCCATGCCGCCAAACAAAATCAGCTCCACCCTCTCATCCAGGCGGGCAAGCAGTGTACGCACAAAGGGGCGCCACGCCCGCACGTGTCTTGCAGAAGCCCCTTTTTCCTCAAAAATCAGCGCCGTATTAAGCAGTAAAACCCCGTTACGCTCAAAGTTTCGCCGAAGCGCCTCAATGGAGTCGATCAACCCCCTTTTATCCAATGCGGCGATGGCTTTCTGGGAGGTGTCGGAAAGTTCCAAAAGCCCCTCGCACACCAGCAAGGTCTTGATGAAGTTTCTTAAACTCGTGGCCCGGTTAACCGCTTTGCACAGTCCCTTTTCGCAAAAAATCTTCTCCACCGCGCCGTCAATAAAGGCGTACCCTTGCGCCGATTCGGGCCGGGGGTAGGGGTCCTGACCGAAAAGAATATAGCGGGTATCGGTTTTGGGCAGGGTTTTGAAAGCCTGGAAGACCCGGTTTTTAGGGGGAATATAGTCTCCCTCTTCCAAAAAGGCCCGGTATTCGGGCGCCAACGCCCGATAAGCCGCTTCCACGTCGGCCT
>JAMOMS010000173.1 GCA_027067015.1 Campylobacterales bacterium
TCAGCTCGCCTATAAGATAGCCGTCGCTTTGGGCCAGAACCGTTTCGACATCTTCGGGCGCTACAACCAGCACCATGCCTACCCCCATGTTGAAGGTACGGTACATCTCCGCTGTGTCCACATATTTGCCGATCAGCTCAAAAACGGGTAGCGGGCGGATTTTGCCGGTTTCTATGACGGCACGGGTGTTGTGGGGCAGGACGCGCGGCAGGTTCTCCACCAGCCCGCCGCCGGTGATATGGGCCAGGGCCCGGATGTAAGGTTTGAGCGCCTTGAAGGTTTTGACATAGATGCGCGTAGGCGTCAGGAGCGTCTCAATGAGCGGTTTGCCCTCAAAAGGGGTTTCAAACCCCATGCCGAGCTCTTCAAAAAGGAGCTTTCTTACCAACGAATAGCCGTTGGAGTGGATGCCCGAAGAGGGAAGCGCGATCAGCGCGTCCCCCGCCCTGACGCGCGAAAGCCGGTTCATCTCTTCTCTCTCGGCCAGGCCCACGGCAAAGCCGGCCAGGTCAAAGTCACTCTCGGCGTACATACCGGGCATCTCCGCCGTCTCTCCGCCGATCAGCGCGCACTCGGCCTGCCGGCACCCTTCGGCGATCCCCTCCACCACCGCCTTGGCCTCTTCGACTCTCAACTTGCCGGTGGCGTAGTAGTCTAAAAAGAAAAGAGGAGTGCCGAAGTTGCAGATGAGGTCATTGACGCACATGGCCACCAGGTCGATGCCCACGGTATTGAGCTTTTGGCTCTCAATGGCCAGTTTGAGCTTGGTACCCACCCCGTCGGTGGCGGCCAGCATCACCGGCTCTTTGTAGCCGCCGGGCAGGGCGTAGGCGCCGGCAAACGAGCCGATGCCGCCGATGACGTTGGCGTCAAACGTGGATTTGACCGCCGGTTTGATCGCCTCGACAAAGGCGTTGCCGGCATCAATATCCACGCCGGCGGTTTTGTAGTCTATCTTAGCCATCGGAAGGCTCTTTTTTGTTCCAGTCGCAGGGGCCAAAAACCTTGTTGAAGAACCATAAAGAGGGGCAGAAGTTGGTAAACGCCCAAATCAGCAACATAATCATGATAAACACCTGCAGGCCCACGCCGATCTTCATGGAGAGCGCGTCACCCGCGGCGCCCTGGGCCATGAACATCAGCGCGATCCCCAGCATGATGGCGGTCAGCATCCGTTGAATTCTCTCTGCGCACATCGTTCGCTCCTATTTGGTGAAATTGGCGCAATTATATCACATTACATGCTTTTGGATGGAGGCGATCTTCTGCCTCATCCGGTCGTTTTTGCCTTTGCGAATATCCATTTTGATCGTGGTGTAGACCCGGTTGCAGTCGGGCTCCAGCACCGAGTAGGCCAGGTTGATGACAGCGGTGGCCGCCTCAACGCTTTCGCACTCGAAAATCGTGCCCATGGGGGTTAGTTGGTAGTTTATCCCTTTTTCGTTGAAGATCTTCATGATCCGGCTGACGTAGGCGCTGACGCTTTCACCTTTGTCAGTCGGGAACATGGCAAACTCCACCAGTGCACTCATGGCTTCTCCTTTAAAGATTTTGGAGTATTATATCGGTGATGAAACGAAGCGGCAAGGTACAATTTCTTTTCTGGCTCTTCTCTTTTGCCATCATGCTCTATATCTGGATTGTCTGGACGGTGGTGCAGACCTTTTTGCTGGTGGACGGCCCTTTGGAGGAGTTGCCCCAGGAGAAGGTGGCGCTCATTTTTATCCTCTACGGTTTGCTGGCGCTTTGTACGCTGGCGGGAACGGTGATCTCCATCTTTATCGGCAACAAACGCTACTCCAACCGGTTCGGGGCGATGTTCATCATTATTTTTGTCAGCTTTCTTGCGGGCAAAAGCGTTTTTGGTTAAATACCCTTTAAAGGCAATGTGTTACAATCCCGCAAAACCGAAATCACAACAGTTTAGAAAAGGGGGCCGGCTATGTGGCTGACGCAGGGCGTGGTGGATTTAGTGAAGTATGAGATCAAAACAAAAGAGAAGATTTTTGAGTGTAACGGCGTGGAGGTTTTGACCTCGGGCTATTTTGGGAAGATTCTGATAGCGGACGATCAGGCGCTTTATTGTGAGCATGACAGTTCGGCGCGCCACGAGACGCTGGCGCATACCGTCGCCTGTACCCATGCCGACCCCAAGCGGGTTCTGGTCATTGACGGCGGGGACGGGGCCGTGGCCCATGAACTGCTCAAACACC
>JAMOMS010000174.1 GCA_027067015.1 Campylobacterales bacterium
CCGGTCACAATGCGCCTCTTAAACTCACCGTCGAGTGTGAGAGCCGTGAGCCCTTTTTTGTCGTCGATACCGATACGATCATCACCCAGCGCTACAAACCCACTGACGGCTACCGAGGCGCGACCGAGACGCTTGAGACGCGCAAGGAGATACACAACCGCCACTGGGTTTATATCGACGAGGAGGAGGGGCGGATTTTGCAGTATCACCCGAATCGTTACGCGTACATATGGGAGATGGAGGAGTATTATGAGCTGGATACCTCCGACTGTCTATATAAGAAGCGTATGCGCGGGTATCATGTCTCCAATGTGGGCGGCGATTATGTGATTGAGAGCCCGGACGCCGGATGGGGATTTGAGGAAGAGACGCCTTTGACTTTCAAGGAGCGCGACAACCTCAAAGGGGTGACGATCACATGGGGCGCGCTTAAAAAAAGCGGCCGTTTGCGCAAAACCGTCACCTATCGTGACAAACTTCCCGATTTTATCAAACAGCTCTATCGCCGGTGGCAAAAATCGGGGCCGAGTCGTGCTCAGGTACGCGAAATGATGGCATTTCCTTTGGCTATGGTCCAATTGGAACCGGATAGGGACTTTCGTTGTGATTCTACCGTGACATTCGAGAGTTTTATGGTGCCGTTAATTGATCCGACGGAAGATCCCAAGGTCACGTTTACTGTCTCCGTCCGCCCGGCAACGGCGGCGGAAAAGGCGCGGATGAAGCGGATGTGGGGGTTATGAGATGAGCAAAATCCAAAAACTGCCGATCCCGACATAAACGGCGAAATTGAGCAGGGTCATCAGCAGGCCGTTGCGGTAGATCTCGGCGGAGGTCATGTATTCGCTTCCGACAAAGATAACGTTGGCGGAAGAGCCTTGCGGTGTGATGGCGGCGTTGAAGTTGGTGGCAAACAGTAGCATCATCGCCAGCAGATAGGCCGGTACCCCCGCCTGGACGCCTACCTCCAAAAAGATGCCGTAAAGCGCCAACATCTGGGCGGTCTGGGAGACAAAAAGGTAGTGAATAAAGACATAGGCCGTCACCAGCGTCACATACACCACCGGCCAGCTCAGCCCCTCCACGCCCGAGGCGATGAGGGTGCCCACATACTTCATGAAACCGAACTTATCCAGATAGGCGCTGAGCGTATAAAGCGTGGCGAACCAGATGAGTGTCGAGAGTGCTTCGCCCTGGAGGCGCATATCGGCCATGGTAAAGATGTGCGCCACCATCAAAATACCCAGCCCGGCAAAAGCGACGGCGGTTTTGTCGATGGGCAGGATGCCAGAAAGCGCCCAAAGCACCACCATGCTCACAAAGACCGCCCCGGTGATCCACTCGTTTTTGTGTACGGGGCCCATCTTTTTAAGCACTTCTTTGGCTTTGGCCGGGGCGTCGGGGGTGGCTTTGAGTTCGGGGGGGTAGATTTTCATCAAGAGCCTGGGGGCCAGCAAAAAGGCGATGAGCGAAGGCACCAGCGCAGATACAAACCAGCCGCCAAAAGTAATATGCACCCCGAACTTCTCCGCCATCTTGGCCCCCAGCGGGTTGGCGGCCATGGCCGTAAGCCACAGACTGGAGCTGATGGTCAGCCCTATCATGGAGTTCATCATCAAATAGGCCCCCAGTTTCTTGCGGGTGCCGTCGGCCACTTTGGAGCCGCTGTCATGGGCCAGGGCGTTGACGATGGGAAAGAGTACGCCTGAGCGGGCGGTGTTGGAGGGAAAGGCGGGGGCGATGAGCAGGTCGGTGGCCATCATGGAGTAGGCCAGCCCCAGGGTGGAGTGGCCGAATCTGCCGATGATGAGCATGGCGATGCGTTTGCCAAGGCCCGATTTGACCACCGCCTGAGAGACCAGAAAAGCCACGACAATCAGCAGAATAAAGCCTTGCGAAAAGCCCGAATAGGCCTGCTGGGAGCTAAGCGTACCCGAAAGAATGGCAAAAGAGAGCGCCAAAATAGAGGCGACGAAGATGGGCAAAAGCCCCGAAATAATGGCAAAGATGGTGGTAAAGAAGATGGCAAACAGATGCCACGCTTTTGCTTCCAATCCCGTCGGGGGCGGTACGAACCAAAGCAGGGCCATGAGAGTTGCCATCACGCCCCAGAGGATTTTGCGGCGGATGTCGGCTCTTTTTTTGCGGTGTCGGTGGGGCACGGTACGCTCCTTAAGATACTCTTTTGTAGAATGAAG
>JAMOMS010000175.1 GCA_027067015.1 Campylobacterales bacterium
ATGGGGCGGTGTGGATTGAGCCCAAAGAGCGCTACCCCAGGGCGTTGTTGACGCTGGCCGAGCACGTGGTGGTGGTGCTTGAGAAAAGACGGTTGGTGCCCACCATGGCCCAGGCGTACCGAAAGGTCGACTTTTCGACACTCTCCTACGGCCTCTTTCTGGCGGGGCCCTCCAAAACTGCCGATATCGAGCAGTCGCTGGTAATCGGCGCCCACGGGGCGCTAAAGTGTACGGCGATGCTGGTTTAGAGGTAGTTGTCCACCACCCACTCCCCAAAGGGGAGGCTACAGGTGAAGGCGGGTGAGACGGCGTTGAGGATGTGAACGCTGTTTTCATCACCCTCTACCGCGAAATCCTGCACCAGCTCCAGGGTGCGGGTATCAAGAAGCTGGGCCCGGATACCCGGCGCGCTCCAGGTGTTAAAGTCGGCCGGGTTGACGGTGTGGAGCATATCTTTGGCCAGATCAGCCAGGTGCGATTTGGCGTACTTTCTAAACTCTTCAAAGGCCAGCCGCCTGAAGCCAAAACGATCGGTAAGAAAGAGCCTGGCCTCGTACCACAAAATCTCTGTTAGGTCATTAAAGTCAAACCCTTTCAACCCCTGGTAGTTTTCGCGCCAGAATGCGGGAATGGCGGTGGGGCCTATTTTGACGGTGCCGTCGACGGTGAGGGTGTAGTGTACGCCCAAAAAGGGGTTTTCCAGTTTGGGGACGGGGTAGACGTTGGTGCGTATCGGGCGCTCTTTGCCGCCGTATTTGAGGTAGACGCCTTTAAAAGGCAAAATGGTGTAGTGTTCGCCAAAACCGAACTGTTTGGCGATCTTGTCGGCGTACAATCCGGCGCAGTTGATGATTTTTTCCGCCTCGAACTCGCTTTGGGAGGTTTTGACGCGTTTGATGGCGCTTCGGTAGAGGTAACGGGTGTTTAGGTAGAGATTGGCCCCCTCTCGTATCACCTCCTCTTTGAGCTTTTTGACCACCGCTTTGGGATCGACCGTGGCGGTGTCGGGGCTATGCAGGGCCAGGCGGTGGGTACGCACGTTGGGGTCAATCCTGGTCGCCTCTTTTTCGTCGATTAGGCGGACGTTGACCCCGTTGGTTTTGCCCCGATGCTCTAACTCTTTGAGTGTCTCCACCTCTTTGTCGTCGCGGGCAATCACCAGCTTGCCGCAAGGGTTGACCGCCAGGCCGTGGGTTTGGCAAAAGGCCCTGAGGCGGGCGTTGCCCTCTTTGGTGAAACGGGCTTTGAGCGAGTCGGCGGTGTAGTAGAATCCGGCGTGCAGTACCCCGCTGTTTCTGCCGCTGGCGTGCTCGCCCACCTCTTTCTCTTTTTCGATGATGGCGATGGAAGCGTCGGGGTAGCGCTTTTGCAGGGCCCTGGCGACCGAGAGGCCGATGATGCCCGCCCCGATAATCAGAAAATCGGTCTTCATGCAAAGTGTCCGTCTGGAATGATTTAAGTAGAAAAATTATAGCGTAAGCCCCCCAAAAGGGGGCGGGGATTATCAGAGTTTGCCGTCGAGGTGATCGGCCAGGCGTTGCAGTTTGACTTTGTAGGCTTCGATGTCAAAGTCTTTGACACGGGCCACGCCGTCTTCAATGGCGGCTTGCGCCACGGCGCTGGCTACGTAGACAAGAACCCGGCGGTCAAAGGGAGAGGGGATGATGTAATCGGGGCCAAACTCCATATTGTCACGGCCGTGTGCCTTTTTGACGTGCTCGGGCACCGGCTCTTTGGCCAGGGCGGCCAGGGCGCGGGAAGCGGCCATTTTCATGTTTTCGGTGATCTTGGTGGCGCGGACATCCAGGGCGCCGCGGAAGATCTGGGGGAAGCCCAGGACGTTGTTGACCTGGTTGGGGAAGTCGCTCCGGCCGGTACCGATGATGACATCCGGGCGCGCCTCTTTGGCGACCGGGGGCATGATTTCGGGAATGGGGTTGGCGCAGGCGAAGATGATGGGGCTTTCGGCCATGGTTTTGACCTGCTCGGCGCTGACCAGATCGGGGCCGGAGAGACCAAGAATCATATCCGCGCCCTTGATGGCGTCGTCAAGCGTGCGGTCGGGGGTGTCGAACGCGAACTCCTGCTTGTATTTGTTCAGGTCGTCCCGTCCGCTGTGAATGACCCCTTTGGAATCAAGCATGGTGATGTTCTTGACACCCAATTGCTTGTACATTTTGGCGCAGGCGATACC
>JAMOMS010000176.1 GCA_027067015.1 Campylobacterales bacterium
AGTTGTGGCTTACCCCCGGGTGGGCGTTGATAATCTCGGCGACCCGCTCGATGTCGTCCGTTTTAAACGCCACCAGCGAACTTTTGTACCCCAGCGACTTGGTATCGAAAATCGCCGAGGTCTGGCGGATCACTTTTTCATCTTTGAGCCGCCTGTAGAGCGCAAGCAGTTCCTCTTCACTGCCGCCCAGCGTCTTAGCCAGCTCGGCGAAAGGGCGTTGGGCAACGGGAAAACGCTTTTGAATGAGGGTAAGAAACTCTTTTTCCATATCCGTCCCGGTCATATAAATTGTCGTCACCATTATAGGCTGTTTGCCTTTACCCTTTCCTTGATACCCGTCAGCAAACACCCCGCCGTTTTGCTACAATCATGGAAAAAAAAGGGGGATCATGGAGCGCCTGCTCTCACTCAAAGCCAGCGCCGGGAGCGGCAAAACCTTCTCGTTGGCGGTCCGCTACCTGGCGCTTTTGTACAAAGGAGCCCGTCCCGCCGAGATTTTGACCGTCACCTTCACCAACAAATCGGCCAACGAGATGCGTGAACGCATTGTGCACTACCTGCGCCGTCTTGAGCATGAACCCGACTTTCTTAAAGCCCTTGCCCAAACAAGCGGGCTTTCGACCGACACACTCCTGCAAAAACGGGGCGACCTTCTTAAAAGAGTGCTCAAAAGCGATCTTTATATCATGACCATCGACGCCTTTTTGCAAAAGATCGCCCGGCGCTTCGGCCACTACGCCGGGGTTGATCCCGACTTTGAGGTAGGCCCCGACGACACGCAGGAGGTCTGGGAGCGCTTTTTGGCCCGACTGGATCCCAAACGCTTTGAGGAGCTGGTGGCTTTTGGCAGACTCTACGCCGACCCGGCCTTAGCTTTTGAACTGCTTTACGAAAAAGACAAAGAGCTCCCCCCGCCGCCCCCCTACCCCGAAGGCCCCTACCCTCTGGCCCGCTACCGCAAACTCCAGGCGCAGATTCTCCCGCTTTTACAAACGTGCAGTGCCAAAGCCACGGAGCTTGTCCAAAAAGATCCCGAAGCCTTCCTGACCTCCAAGGTCATCGAAAACGCCCTTGAAAAAGGGACGCTCTTTTATCCCCGCTCTCTTTTTAACAAATGCAAAAGCGACACGTTGGAGAGGCTCTTTTTTGAGCTTATAGAGGCCGCCGGGGCCCACCTGCGACGCAAAGAGCGCTATATCCGCGCCTCCGTACGTGACTTTTACGAAACCTACCGAGACGTCAAAGCGCGACTGCACCAAACCCGCAACCGTCTCGATTTCAAAGATATAGAGCACCTGGTCTATCGCCTTTTACAGGAAGAGGGAGGCATTGAGCGGGAGTTTCTCTATTTTCGCCTCGATACCCGCATCCGCCACATTCTCATTGACGAGTTTCAAGACACCTCCATCACCCAGTGGCGCATCTTTGAGCCGCTTGTCGAAGAGATCGCCTCCCGCCGGGACGACTTTCGCTCCTTTTTCTACGTGGGCGACACCAAACAGGCCATCTACCGCTTTCGGGGCGGTCACAGCCGGCTCTTTGACGAGGTCTACCAATCCCTCAAACCCTTTGGCATGGCGCAAAACAGCCTGCGCGTCAACTACCGTTCGCTTCCTGAAATCGTCCATTTTGTCAACAGGCTTTTCGATCTTGACGAAAAACCCAACGCCGATACCGGCGGCTACGTGGAGGTTTGCCTCAACCCCTTTCTCAAACACGCCGGGAGCGTCCCCCGGCACGACTGGCAAGAAAACCTGCTTGGATCCTTGCGCACGCTCCTTGACGCCGGGGCCGACCCAGGCGACATCGCCATCCTGACCTTCCGCAACCAGACCATTTTGGAACTGGCCGACTTTGTTCACCAAAACCTTGGGCTTACGGCGGTCACCACCACCCGCCGTCAGGTGATCCGCCAACCTAAGGCGCGGGCGGTGATCCACCTGCTCAAATACCTCTATCACGGCGAAAAGGCGGCCCTTTTTAAAGCCGATTTTCTCACCTTTGTCGGCCTACCGCTTGATAGCGCCGTCGACCTTTCGCCCCACGGCCGTCCGGCACGGCTGATCAAAGAGGTGCTCACGCGCTACCGGCTCTGGGACGAGGCGACGTTGCGCCTGCTGGAGCACGCCATGACATACGACGACCTGGCCGATTTTGTCCACGAAATTGAAAACTACGAAGAGGAA
>JAMOMS010000177.1 GCA_027067015.1 Campylobacterales bacterium
CTCATTCCAATTAAACCCGAAGTTTCAAATCCCATAGGGTTGATCAAGACAAGGCGGCTTGTCACTTTTTCGTGAACTTCTCCGAGTTTCAAATCCCATAGGGTTGATCAAGACTTTTTTTGATCTTTCAAAGTATGACACACTTTACCTGTTTCAAATCCCATAGGGTTGATCAAGACAGCAAAATACCACCAATTCTCTGGTCCTTTTTGCCATTTTGACAAAAATATTATACCTGAAATTATACTGATTCAGAAATCTTCAAAAACCCATATCTCGACAAATACTGATACCTTAAAAGCTTTGATATCGCTTTATTTATATTCTCCAAGATAAAATGGATGATAGCTGTCATATTCGCATATGCAACGTTTAAGTCGGTTTACTTCTCTTCTTATAACTTGCCTATAAGTCAAATATTGAGTTCCTATTTTTATTTGGTTTGTCAGCTTTTTAATCATCTCCAACTCAATAGTCTGTATAGCCTCATTGGTAAAACGAATACGTCCGGCATCTGTTTTGAAAGACTTTGGAGTAACTTGCTCTCTATTGAGCAAAGTGAAAATCAGGTTATCCCCTATTACCGGCTTGAAAATCTCTGCAATATCCAGATGTAAACTCAATGAACGATAGTTCGGTTCATGTAAAAATCCTATACGAGGATCAAGCTCCGTTTTATATATTTCACTCAAAACAACGTTGTATACTCTCGTATTGACATAGGAAATCATTGCATTAATCTTATCTGCCGGTGGACGTTTGCTACGTACAGTAAATTTGAAACTTCGCTGATTTTTTATGATCTTATTCCACGCTTGGTAGTAATTTTTTTTAAAACTCCCCTCTACAGCCATCACTTCACCAATGTTTTGCGCACACTTCAGTGCATCCAGATAAGGTGCTTCGTCAAATTCCACACTGCGACGGATGCAGTTATACGCACCGTTTCTTATCTGCCCTTCGGTTAGCGCCTTGGCAATGTAAAGCCGCTGTTTTTCATCGTCAAACGCACGCACCTGCTGTAACAATACAAAGCCGCTTTTGTTTACGCTATTTGGGGTATTGGGAAAGAAGTTGCCCCGAAAACTGCCATAAGGGCTGAAAAAGTGTAGCAGTATGTTTTGATCCGCTAAAAAGGATAGTGTGTAACTGTCAATTTCCACTTTGGCAAGGACATAAATCTCGTCAATCGCCTTGATAGGAAGAATCTTTGTCCCCGTTACCTCTTCATCTTCATCAAAGCGGTCAAAGTAAAGATTGTTGTCTTTCCGTCGCAGTCGCCCAGCACTAAGAAGAAAATGACTTCTATCTGTCTTTTGCATAGTCACTCCTAACTAAACAGCATCTCGTTTTTATCCAGCCCTATCACTTCACGCCGGGTGTAGCTCGGCTTCTCGAACTCATAAATAACTATCGAATCCAGCTCTTTTTCGCACGCTTTTTTCAATTCCGACTTCAGTTTTTTAAGGTCACTGGGACGAATTTCTCCCTCAAAAACCGAATACTGAACCCTCGGCAGATACTTCTCCACCGTTTTACGAATACGTCTGGAATTATCTTTTTCCTTGAGGCTTCTATCAGCAATATCATAAAAGAGTATTACAAACATATTCACTCCTAAAAACAGTAATACCTGTACCCGCAACTTTCACAAAAGACGATACGTTCGGGCGGAGGCGGCTTAGAGATGGAAAGAAAAGTGCATATCTCCTGAAGCAGCGCTTCCATCCTTTCAAAATTCTCCTCACTACCTTCGACAAATACTGCCTTTTTGCCGCTTATGATTTTACCGTCGATCTTTTTGAGCTTCAAATTGCGTTTGAGGAGGTACATATAAAAAAGTAGCTGTGCCCTGGCGCCTTCGACGTTTTTGAGGCTTTTTTTATACTCGGTCACCAGATAGTGACCGCGCTGTTTACCTATCTTGTCAAACTTTAGATTGGAAAAAGGAAATTGATGCAAATCTTTCTCTTTGATCTCTGCCAACACCTTCCCCATCAAGATATTTTCATCCGTCTGGTCAGCAGAGATCTTGTGCGCATAAAGCCATGCCTCGCGTTTACAGGTGACATAGTAGTGCACCGTCGTGCCTGTAATGAGCGCTTCGTCAATCAAAGGCGTCGTCATCACTACGCTCCTGCTCAATCAAAAAACCGGTCGCTTGACTATAAACACCCTCGGCCTGCGGAAAATAGTAAATCCCAAAGAGCGTACTATACGAAGGCTCTGCGCCATACCCTTGCAAATCTCTCTTTTTGATATTGACAATCTTATCAACCATCCTTTTGTAAGATTGCTCTTTGAGCGACTTTAGCGCCCATTTATCAAACTCATGGGTTTTGGCGAAATACTCTTCTTCCAGCACCACCACATCCACACCGATCGCTACCGACTCGGTATAGTCGTCATTACCGCCGAAGGCTTCCGTAACCTTCTTACCCAACACTTCAAAATCATACCGTTCTATCGCCTCTTTAATACCGAATCTATCTGAAAGCGATATATCCAGTTTGGCAAAAAAACGCTCTACAAAACCCAAAATCTCCCGCTCCTGTAAAAGCTTCTCTTTCTCAAGATAGGCAAAGAGTTCGTTTCGTGTCGCACTCATCAATACCTCATCGTAAATCTCATATCCCAACGTATCAAACACCCAAACCGTGCTTTGCCAAACATCACGTTGTCCCTCGCGATTCACACGCCCCGCGCTTTGGATGATAGAGCTAAGCGGCGCAAGCTCCCTAAAGCCTACGTCAAAATCCAAATCCACCCCCGCTTCGATCACCTGGGTTGAGATAAGCACCTTTCCTTTGACACGGTTGCTTCCCTTCTCTCGTAAAGCTTTTAAAACTCTTTGTCTATCTTTGGGCAACATATAGGAATTTAGGCAAAAGAGGTTCTCTTCCACACCTTTGGCTCGCAAAAGCGCATATAGCCGTTTGGCGTTTTTGATGGTATTGAGCACACAAAGAACGGATTGCCCCGTTTGCGCTTGGGTAATAACGGCCTTTGCCAAAGATTCCAAATGCGCGGTTTCATCCTCCCCTTGCATGGCCAACAGCCGCAATTCATAGCGGTTTTGAGAGGCAAACAGCTCCTCTTTTTCGGCCAATTCCGGCGCGTTGGGCGCTACAACGGGCATCGTCGCGCTCATCAGCACAAAAACGCAATCAAGCCGCTTAGCCAACACTTCAAACATCTCTTGCATCACCTTCCAAAGCCCAAAGGGTATGGCTTGCACCTCATCAAGCACCACCACGCTTTTGTATAGGCCTTGAAAACGGACGTTATCGCTGTTTTTATCGCCAAAGAGCGCAAAAAAGAGCTGATAAAAGGTGGTGACGATAAATGGTTTGTGCCAACTTTGCACCAAATACTTTATCCGGTCATAGTCGTTGTGTGCTTCTTCGTCAAGCATAGAGAAATCGACGCGATAGTGATGGGGCGTAATCTCCTTTGGGAAAATCTCCGAAAAAATCGTCACCGTCTGATCGATGATACCGGTAAAGGGAATGGCGTAGATGATGCGGTGCATCTTTTTATTATTGGCAATCTCTAGTGCTAGCTCCAATGACGCCAAAGTTTTACCCACGCCCGTCGGGGCGGTGATACGCACAACTTTTTCTGGAGAACGACGGTAGTTTTCGACAATGCGCTTGGCCGCTTGGGAACGAAACGACACGGGTTCAAACCCTTTGGCGCGCTTGTACGCTTCCAAAGACGCCAAAGAGAGCCCGATCGGTTTGTTTTGCGGGCTTTGACTAAAGGCCGCTTCATATTTATCGGCAAAAAGCAAGCGAGAGTAGAGCAGTTTAAAAGCCACATACCCCTCTATATCGCCTTTTAGGCAATCAAACAGATCCGCCCACTCTTCCAACACCTCTTCATCCCAAGTGTGCAACGCCCAAAAACGACGAATATCTGCTTTCTCGTAAAGTTCATGATATTGGCGCGCAACTTCCCGCCATTTATAATCTTCAAACGCGTTAAACAGATCGTCACAAAGCGTCGCTTTGGACTTTAAAGCGGTATGGTGGCAAAGAACAGCGCAATACCCCCAAAAAACCTCTTGCGCTTTTTCGCAGGAAAGCTCGTTTGAAAGAAGATAGGCCACGGCCGAAATCTTGGCGTGAGGCTCGGCACGTGCGACTTCATGCCGAATATAGCGTTGAAAACTCTCCAAACACTTGCCCACGTCGTGATAGCGCGCTACGCGGCAAAACGCCTCATCGTCCGCAAATGTCTCGATACACCGCAAATGCTTTGTAAGCTTCTTGCCCGGATGAGAAAGATAGTTTAGCTCCACGTCACGTGCCACGCTCCCACCTCACTCGCTTCGATATTTCGACAAAGAATACCCCGACCGCCCGTTTCGACCAAATACTCGCGAAAGCCGCCAAACTCCCTTGCTTCATTGACCGTCGTAGCCATCCGTACGTCGCTGTAGCTTTTACCCTCTTCGATGAGAAAGTCGCTATCAAGCGGCACGGCGGTATCGATAAGCACCTCTTTGTAATGACGCGACGGGGTGGAAGAGACGATATCGATCAGCTCATACTCCGCCAAGCAGGCGTTGATGCCCATGTAGAGCGGAAAGTAGCTTTTGTGCGCTTGCACCGCATCAACCACCCGTTTTTTTAACGGCTCTTCTACATCGCTCATATCACAAAACAGCGTATAAACGGGAGATAAAAGCAGTTCTCGGTAAAACTGCTTGCGCCCTTTGGCAAAGCCTTGGCAACACTTTTGGGGCGTTAGCTGAGAAAGGGCCTCTTTGATGCCGTTGAAGCAAAAGCGCCGCTTCCCTTCCAAACGCTCAATCCGCACGCCGTAGCGCATCGGGGCAAACTTCCAGTAGGCTTCTTCCCCGCAAACGGCTCCCAGCATACCCATCACGGCGGTTTTGGGCGGGAGAGGATAGCTTAGCGAACTATAGATGGTAGCCGGATGGCTAAAGTGCCCATAGTCCGCCCAGGTGCGCCAAACAAGAGTCATCGCTACACCCCGTAACTACGACGCACCCACTCATGAGGAATCGGTGTGATGGCAAGCGCGTCGTCCAGCCAGTATTCCACTTTTTCGATCTTCTCGGCCGCATTTTCGATCTTATCTACCAGCTTGCTTATATCCACCCGATACTCTTCGATGGAGCGAATCTCATTTTGAGCCTCTTTATCGCTCTCCATCGCCACCAAATTATCCAACCCCCCGATATAATCCCCCGCTTCTTTGTAGGTAATTTTGAGCATAAAACGGGGAAGCTGACCGAATTTACTGCGAGAAATAAGATTTTTGGTACCCATCCAAAGCCCCTCCAGCACCGCTTCCACATCCTCTTCGCTTAGTTGCGTCATGCCCGCGGCAAGGGCGTTGACAATACCGTAGGTACCAAACAGCGCATACGGCAAGATATACTCTTCCCGAAAGGTTTTGTTCTCTTTGCCCGCTTTGCTGGCAAAGGCACCGGTTCCTTTGACAAAAACAATCTCAGTTTCGTGCAGCGATTTGCTCATCTTAAACTGAATCGGGCCGGTAAGGCTGTTGGTCTGTTTTTCTACCGGAAAGACCCCGCCAAACGCCCGCACGTCGATGCACTTTTCCAATATTGCTCGCTCAACGTCTTTGGCGTCTTCCACTATTGTCTTAACCCGTTCCTTACCATCGGCCAGCCCACTCCCGTGGGCTTGCTCTTTGACAAAAATCTCGTATCCTTTAGCATCCAGATAGTCTCGAATCGTCCGTTTGATTCGCACGTCGCTGGCCAGTGCCCGTCTGGAGACTTCGTCATAACGCGGCGCGTTGGCGTTGAGCATATCGCCGTTGGGGTTCCAATTCTCCCCGTCCCACAAAAACAGAATCTCCGCCTGCTTCGCCAAATCCTCTTTCTTTACCGCCTCAAACAGATCAGCCATCGTTTTTTTCCTCCTTCTTGGGTTTGTTCTCTTTATAGCGTTTATAATCCACACCGCCCATTACAAAAGCGATATTGGCGGTATCCAGCGAAACCGTATCGTTTCGGCTTAATAACTCTTTGATTTGCGCATAGAGCGTCAGCAAGTCGTCATAATCGTTGCCGTACATACCGTATTTTCGCGACGCTTCGTATATTTTACGAAAGACCCTGTCGGCATTTTGCATCGATACCGAACCGATGGCATCAAGATACTTCTTCAATGCCTCGCTTCCTTCTTGATACTGCCAGTCGGTGACAAACTTCGCCAACGCACCCAATAGGTAAAACTCCCTTGCCCGCGGCTTTTGCCGTAACAATTCGACGGTTTCAAACTTCTCTTGGGCTATTTTTGAAAAACTCGCCACACTCTCCATCCGCTCCTCCTTGTATAGATAATTATTTGTCTCAAACCCTACCGCTCCAAGCACTTGCAAAAAGTCCAAAAAACGCTGATGGGCGGCAAAATCCATCGCTTCGGCGTAATACCCGCCAAGAACTTTGGACAGCTCTCTGCGGGGCAGGTTTTCACGGTTATCACCGTAAAATATCACCCGATAGATCCAACCATACAGTGTCTGCATAGAACCGATACGCTCTTTACCGAAAAAAAGCTTGGCCGCAACCAACCCATCTTCAATGTAGTCACGCAGATAGAGCACACCTTTTTGGCGTGTCTTTACAGGATAAAAGCGCGACGCTCCTTCTTCGATACGCAAACGGTTCATCAACGCATACCCTTTGGCGATACGGCTGGGGGCGACATCTTCGATAAGGTGGTGCAGATCAATCGCATTGTTTTGTTTGTCGGCAAACAAGAAACTAAACAAAACCCGCTGGGAAAGCCCCGTCTCTTCCAAGCGCACCACCCAACGCTCCAGCCTCCGCTCCAAGGCAGATTTTCCCGATACATTTCCCTTGTCTCTTTCGGCAAAATCTGCCAACTTGTCAAAAAAGGCCCGTTTGTCGAATAAAAAGAGGGTCGGAAGCAGATAGTACGAAAGTCCAAAGAGCGAAAAGCGAAACATCTGCGCTTCAAAAACCCGGATAAACCCCTGCCGAACCAAACAGGCCTCCTCACGCCCCAAAGGCAATAGACGATACTTCACCCGCTTTCTCATCGATGCGGGCATCTCATTGACGCTACAAAAGTTCAACCCCGCGTCATAACCGATCTCTACCCCTTCGGAAAAATAGCTTGATCCCTCCTTTTTGAAATCCGCCTCGCAAACCTCACCGGTATAACGCACCGCCGCTTCTGGAAAAAGCTCATAAAGGCTCTTTCCTTCGTAAGCCAAGGCCAAATAGAGATGTTCTTTCTTTTCATAGGGGGCAAGAAGCGCTTTGATCTTTTCGACCTCACTTGCCTTTTCTATCTTATCCACCAAAGCACGTTGCGCTTCGTCTTTGATGTAACGCTTGAGGTTTTTAAACGACTTTTTCAGCGCATCTTTTATCTTGTCGGGGCTATAAAAGAAAAAAGGGTACAAATTCCCACCGTTTGGAGATGTCACTCTCAAAAATAGCTTGTTGCGCAACGCTTCTTTATCGAAAATCTCAATGTGGTTTAAATCCGCTACATCCACTACCGCAATCGCCCCAATTTTTTTGCTGTCGATCTGGTTGTAGTTTTGTAGCGTTTCATCTCGATACGCCTCACCAATATCCCGAAACACCTTGATCAAATCAGCCATTTTTTTCCTTTTGCATTTACATAGAGCCTCAAAACTGTATAAAGTGCGCCAACAAACTCCCTCCGGCACCACCTTCGCTAAAGCGAAAGGTCAACCACTTCCTCCAAAAGATTTTTTATCTCTCCTTTCATGGCTAAAATCATGTTTTCCTCATTATATCGAGCCTGTGAAGTAATTATTTGGTATCAAAATACGTAACTGCAACAAAACAGTCACACCCTCCTCTTTGCCTTCCATAATAAAATCTCAATTGTCTCTTTCTTGACTAGAATTGCAAGAATATCAACCATATAAGTTATTCAATACAGCAATCACTCTCCCACCACCTCCAAAAACCCCAAATTTTTCATACTATCTCCACCAAGCCCCGTATCGAGCAGCAAATTCAGCATTTGTGAATCTGCTTGAATCTTGTATTTGGCAAACCATGCTATATAGGGGGTCTTTTCATACCAGAAGGTTTGAGGTTTCAGGCTCTGCCAAAGAGGCTCTATGAGAAGTTCTTTTGTATAAGGTTTGCCTAAAAGCGCTTCGAATTTCTGTATTGAATGTTTGGTTATGATCTCGGTATGACGACTATCGCCAGGCTCAAGAAAAATTTTCCTTCCGGTTACACGATTTTTGATAGCGGCGCATACATCACCACACACTACTATCTCTACGGCATCTTCAGCCAACCGACGATTGATAAACTCCACAGTCGTTTCGGCAAAATGAATTTCACCAAGTTTAAGACCACTTTTTAGTATCTCGAGAGCAACTCCCTGCTCATACTCTTTATTCAATGAGGTGAAACCTATCTCAAAGCGATCATCAAAATAACGAATCCGAAAATTGACTGATTTGAAAAGTTTTCCGGTCGAGGAGGAGTATCCCAGATGCTCTTTTTCCGGAAGATGTGCATATATAAAAGACTGAAATAATTTAGCCATACTTTTTTTGATGAGAAGATTCTGAGTAGTTGCTCTGGCGACAATTCTAAGCATACAAAGCCTTTTCCAGAAGAGTTTGCAAAAGTATTACCTACTGTTTTGACAACGCCGTGTCCGGTTTGTAAAAATTATACTCTATATTTAGGAATTTTTGTTAAATTTTAGAAGTTTTTCATCATCTGCCGCTTCTATGCCCCGGGCCAGGGCTTCGGCGGCCATGATGCCGGCTTCGGTGTCGGAGAGGAGGTTGCCCTCTTCATCGTAGAGCAGTGCGGTGGCCACACCGCAGCTGGGGCTTCTGGCCTTGCCGACGAAGAAGTCGATGTCGGGGTGTCGGGAGAAGAAGTTTTCGGCGTATTCGACCACGGGGAGGGTGCGGTCTGTTTTGGAGAATTTGGTGAGAGCCTTGATGCCCTCGTCGGTTCGAACGAGATCCATCGCCTCTCTTGGCGTACCGAAGCAAGTGTCTTCGGGGCAGAATTCGATAATCTCATACCCCTCCTTTTCGAGATGGGCGACAACCTCCGGGTTGCCTTTGCGCTCGCCGTTGTAGCGGCAGTTTTTTCCCGCCAGGCAGGCGCTGAGGGCGACTTTTTTTCTCATGGAAGATTCTCCCGGAAGAGTGTCAAAACGACGATTCGATCTCTTTCGATACGATAGAGTACCGTAAAAGTGCGACATACCAGCTTGCGTATCCCCTCTCCAAACTCCGGAGCCGGTCGTCCCAGTCTGGGAAAGGATCCGAGCATCTTTTCGATGCACTCTTTCAGCTCATCCATAAAACGATCCGCTTTCTGAATACTGCCGCTACGTTCGTAAATGAAAAGTGCCGCTTCGATCAGCCGATCCAGAGCCTTTTTGGTAAAATGTATCTCCAGACGGCTACCTCTTGTAGGCACGCTTCGCCTCTTTGAAAGCTTCGTCGATGGAGAGGGTTTCTCCCGCCTCTATCTGCTTCAACGAGATTTCGATATCCTCTTTGATCTGCTCGTAAGAGACGTTATAACGGGCCAGAGGAATCATGACGACGGTTTTGTCGTCTTTGGTCGTAATGACCACCTCTTCGTTGTTGTCTACCGCTTCGTCGATTAATGACCTGAGATTATTCCGTGCTTTCGTGTAATTGACAACTTTCATTCCGCCGCCTTTCTGTACAGTTTTCTGTCATTATATCAGAAGATCACCACCGACTGAATCTCGGTGAACTCCTCCAGGGCGAACTGCGGTCCCTCTCTGCCCACACCGCTTAGCTTCATGCCGCCGTAGGGCTGGATGTCGAAGCGTACGGTCGGTACGTCGTTGACGACGATTCCGCCGCACTCGAAACTATCAAGTGCCCTTTGAGTCATTTTCAGATCGTTGGTAAAGATGCTAAACTGCAGGCCGTAGGGGGAGTCGTTCATCTTCTTTACAGCCTCGTCGAAGCTCTCGACTCTGACGAGGCTCACGATCGGGGCGAAGACCTCTTCGCAGACGATCTGCATATCGTCACGCACGTCGGCCATGACGGTGGGCAGAAAGAGTCCCTCCCTGATCTCGCCGCCGGCGATGGCGCGCGCGCCCTCTTTTTCGGCGCTTTTGACCCAGTTCATCGCCCGCTCGTTGGCCTCTTCGTCGATGAGCGGCCCCATGAAGGTATCCTCGTCGTAGGGGCTGCCCACCTTGAGCTTTTTCGTCTCTTCGGCGATGGCGGTGGCGAATTCGTCGTAGATGGCTGTATCGACGTAGATGCGCTGCAAAGAGATGCAGACCTGGCCGGAGTTGACGAAGGCGCCAAACGAGCAGCGGGCGGCGGCGTGGGCGATGTCGGCACTCTTCTCGACGAAGGTGGCGGCGTTGCCTCCCAGCTCCAGG
>JAMOMS010000178.1 GCA_027067015.1 Campylobacterales bacterium
TATGCCAATTAGAATCGTGATTATGATCGGTTTGGTTACCTCTTTTCTTTTTGGACTGGGGAAAAAGGTTCCCCAAGTCACATCACCTTCCCAATACAGACTCAATCTCTTCGAACATATTAAAATCGATCCGGAAGAGGTCGTTTTAGAATATTTCAGACACCTGCCGCCCGAAACGTTGCGAGAAAGAGACAGTCAGGGGCGCACACCGCTTCATTTCGCCGTTTTATATAAAAAATACCGTCTGTTACGTTTTCTCGTTGAAAAAGTCGATGTCGCCGCGCAGGACAACGCCGGGGATACACCGGTTCACATCGCGGCCCGAAACCGAGATTTTTACGCTTTAAGGGTTTTGCGTCTCTCCCCCTCTTTCGCACTGGCGGTCACTTTGACAAACGCCCGGGAGATGACCCCGGAAATGATACTCGCCCAAAACATCGCAGATACCAACACGATAAAAGAGCACCAAAAGAATGAAAATGATGAAAACGTATCGGATTTTTACACCCTTGAGTATAAACCGATGGTCAAAACCCCTTTTTTGCGTTACAAATCACTCAACGAACCGCTTGAGCCTTCCCGGGTCGAATCCGACCTTCACTCTTTAAGTGATCTGCGCAGAGCAAAAAACAGCGGCAATATTGATATTCAGGTCGGAGGAAATTAACCGACCTCTAAAGCGAATTGCTTTACCATGTATCAAACAAAAGAATCCAAACTACGAGGTTATAAAATGAAACAGTTTAAATATATACTTCCGTTGGTTCTGGCCCTGATGTCCGGTTGTGCCACATCCCATTCACCCAATGTCACGCCGGCGGACAAGAGTGCCAGCAATGTGCTCAAAAGCGAAAACAACGAGTTTATTGTCAACAACATTCCTCTCGATTACAAAGTCTCCATTGTGGGCTTTAACTCGCGCTTTCTTAATGACCTGCTTCAGGTGCAGGTTGACCTGCAAAACCATAAGCAGGAACTCTATGAGCTGGAGTACCGCATCCGCTGGTTTGACAATACCGGCTTCGAGATCGACCACACCCCCTGGTTGCCGCTGACCATCAACGCCATGGAGTTCAAGTCGATCCAGATGATGGCCCACTCCCCCGATGCGGAGAATTTCAAATTCTATATCCGGGCCAAACAGTAACTACAGTTTGAGCGAAAGTCTCTTTGCCAACGCCAGCGCCGCTTCGGCGGCTTTGACCTGTAAAAAGAGGTCGGTCTTTTCTTCGGTATAGCGGCTGGGCTTGGGGTTTATTTCCATCACCCGCGCCTTTTTGGCCTCAAAAGGGAGCATAGAGGCGGGCATCACCTCTCCCGTGGTGCCGACAATAAGGAGCAAATCGGCTTCATTCAGCCACGCGACGCTCTTTTGGTAGTTTTCGGGCCCGATCCCCTCGCCAAAAAAGATAAAATCGGGCTTAAGCACCCCGCCGCACCCGCATCGCGGCGGCAAAACCTCCAGCATTTCGGGCAAAAAGACGACCTTTTTGCGGCACGCCAGACAGACCAGCCGCTCGGCCGTGCCGTGAAACTCAATCACGTTACGACTCCCCGCCTTTTGGTGCAGGCCGTCGATGTTTTGGGTAATCACCCCTATAAGCTTGCCCGCTCTCTCAAGCTCGGCCAGCAGACGGTGGGCGGCGTTGGGCGCGGGCGCTTTGGCCAGCGTCTCGTAAAAAAGCTCTTTAATCACCCGCCACGCTGTTTCGGGCTCTTCGTAAAAGTAGCCAAGCTCCAGTACCTTCGGATCGTACCGGCTCCAAAGCCCCCCTTCGCCCCTAAATGTGGGTATGCCGCTCTCAACCGAAATCCCCGCCCCCGTAAAAGCGACGATACGCCCAGCCTCGGCGATCCAGCGTGCGGCGGTGTCGTAGTCAAGCTCTCTCATCAAACGCCTTAATAGAGAAATCCAAACAACCAAAGCGGAATTTTGCGGCCAAACCCCACCTCTATGCCGTCGGCGGCGATAAAAGAGTCCGGCATATCTTTGATCTGCCCAAACCCTTTGTTTTTGCCGCCGATTTCAAAAAGATACCGATCATCCACCCAGAAATCCCCCCGTTTGGGATAGCGTAGGGTATGATCGACGCGCAACATATTCATGAAAAAAGTTTCTCTGATCGTTCCCTTTTCACTCTCCTCGCAATAGCAGTGGTAGAGGTT
>JAMOMS010000179.1 GCA_027067015.1 Campylobacterales bacterium
TCTTTCGTGGCGGGCAGGGCCACCAGGTCGTCCAGGATCATCATAATATCGCTGTTTAGGTTGTACTGGATATCCAGGACTTTTTGGGGGGTGAAGTAGTGTTTGGAGCCGTCGATGTGACTGCGAAAAAGGATGCCATTTTCATCAGGCTTGGAGATATCGCTAAGACTGAATGCCTGAAAGCCGCCGCTGTCGGTCAGAAAGCTTTTCTCATAGCCGCTAAAACCGTGCAGGCCGCCCATCTTGGCCACGGTCTCGTCACCCGGACGCAGGTAGAGGTGGTAGGTGTTGGCCAGGATGATTTGGGTCTTTAAAATCTCCGTCATGTCGGTTGCGTCCAGGGCTTTGACGCTGGCGGCGGTGCCCACCGGCATGAAAACGGGGGTCTGGACGGTACTGTGGGCGGTGGTAAGGGTGGCGGCGCGGGCACTGCCGTCAACGGCGTCAAGGTGAAACTGCATACCAAAAACTCCTATTGCGCTATAATTGCTTGATTTTTTCGCGAAAAAGGCGGCGGATAGACGATGAAAAAGATTTTGATTATCGCTGACGGAATTGTAGCAAAACATTTTTTGCGTCGAATCAGCGAAACCTTTGTGGCCACCAACGCCTACACCGTCGTTACCCTGGATCGTGCTGTTTTGCCCGAGAAACTTCCCTCCAATTTTACCGTCTACGAATTTGATCCCACCAGCTATATCAAGCTCTCGCGTATTCTCAAACGCGATTTCAACGATATTTTCATCATTCTCAAAAACCGGGTTGACGCCGAGGGGACCTATCGTAATATCCGCCGGGACGACCCGATGGTGCGCATCACCTACTTTAACCGCTGGGAGAGTCCGACGCCGGCGGATGATGAGAACCTCATTGCCGTGGAGGCCAACGAGATTCTCGCCGGCAGGCTTTACGACTTTTTGCCCAACGTGCCGGTGGTGGCCCAGAACGTGGGGTTGGGGCAGGGGGAGATCATGGAGGTGCTGGTGCCGTTTGGCAGTGCCTACGTCTACCGCCATATCCGCACCATTACCCAGGACAGGTGGCGTATTGTGGCGCTGTATCGGAGCGGTCAGCTTCTGCTGGCACGGCCCGATCTGATGATCAAGCCCAACGACGTTTTGCTGTTGGTAGGCAAACCTGCCGTGCTGGAGTCGGTCTTTAAAGTCATTAAGCGTGAACACGGTCAGTTTCCCGCCCCCTTTGGGGAGAATCTCTATCTGTTTGTCGATATGGCGTGCCAGTCGTCCAAAAATATCCGTCGGCTTCTGGAGCAGGTGTGCCATCTGCACCGGCGCATCAAGGGGCGTCGGCTGGTGGTGCGGGTGGTCAATCCCGCCGACGCCCGGACCCTCGGGGCGATCAAAGCGGTCGACGGGGAGCGCACCGACGTGGTGGTCGATTACAAAAACACGCCCCTGCAAACGGTGGTTTCTGAAGACCTGGAGCGTTACAACGTGGGGCTGGTGATTTGCGATCGGACCCTTTTTGATCGTAAAGATTACCGCCGGATGTTCTACTTTACGGCCAAGCCGGTGCTCTCGCTCAGCCCCGCGCCTTTGACGGAGTTGCAAAAGGTGGTGTTGATTTTGTCGGATAGCCGGGAGATGGAGGTGATCTCTTCGACCCTTTTTGACGTGGCCTCCCAGCTTGATCTGGATGTAGAGCTTTTTGATTACGAACTTGACGGTGACGCGGAGCGTAAACGTTTTTACGTCAGCCACTTCGAGAACCTGGCCGAGATCTTCTCCAAAACCCTGCACGTGCGCCGTCAAAACAAAAACCCGGTGCTCACCCTCAAAAAAGAGCCGCCCTTTTTGCAGGTGCTTCCTTTTGGCGAAAAGATGCTCCGCGGGCGGCTCTTTTCATATTTCAGTACCGACGCGGAGAAGCTCTATTTCAAACTCTCCCACAACCCTCAGCTATTCGTACCCGTGGAGCCGGAGGGCGAGGGTCAAAGCGCATTTTAACCCTTTTTTAAGTATTATTAAACCACTTTTCATTCCAACAAAGAGGCGGCTTAGATGAAGGTATCCATCCGGCTACCGCAACCCCCCACGCGGGATTATGAAATTGAGATCGGCGATCTGCCCGAAATTGGTATAGAGGGCAAGGCCCTGGTGGTCACCAACCCCAAAGTCGGCGGGCTTCACCTGGCCAGGCTGTTGGGGCGCCTGCGGGCCGATGAGCTTTACGTGGTGACGGTGCCCGATGGCGAGAACCACAAAAACATGGCGACGGTTGAGATGATACTGGATCGCTGTTTTGAGCACCGGCTGGATCGCAAAAGCACCCTGGTGGCTTTCGGCGGCGGGGTGATCGGGGATATGACCGGCTTTGCCGCCTCTATTTTTCAGCGGGGCATCGGCTTTGTGCAGGTGCCCACGACGCTCCTTTCGCAGGTGGACGCCAGCGTGGGAGGCAAGACGGGCATCAACAACCGTTTCGGCAAGAACCTGGTGGGCGCGTTTCACCAGCCCAAAGCGGTCTACATAGACACCCATTGGCTCAAGACCCTGCCTAAAAGGGAGTTTGCCGCCGGAGTGGCGGAGATTGTGAAGATGGCGGTGATGTTTGACGCCGATTTTTTTGATTGGCTGGAGCGCAACGACCTGCATGAGCAAGAGAATCTCAAAGAGGCGATCCGCCGCAGTGTGGAACTCAAGGCGTGGGTGGTGAATCAGGATGAGACCGAAAAGGGGATCCGCGCCGTGCTCAACTACGGCCACACTTTTGCCCACGTCATTGAAAACGAGAGCGGTTACGGCCGTTACCTGCACGGCGAGGCGGTGGCCATAGGGATGATCATGGCCAACCGCCTGGCGCTCCAAAACGGCCTGTTTGACCCCCAAAGCGCCGAGCGTGTCAAAGCCCTGCTGGCACGTTACGGTCTGCCGACCGATTACGAGATAGCCGATACGGAAGCTTTTTACGACCACTTTTTCCTGGACAAAAAAAGCCAAAACAACCGCCTGACATTCATCGTGCCCGAGACACTGGGCAAGTACCGCTTTTTGCAAAACCCCGAAAAAGCGCGGGTCATGGCGGTGCTTGAAACATTTAAACGGGGTGCGTAAAGAGCATGGCGCGCGCATTTTTTCTGCTGGCTCTTTTGCTGGGCACCCTGACGGCGGCCAAACCCGACACCCGTACCACCGTCACCCCCGCCGTCAAGGTGGCGCCGGCGTCTGAAGAGCGCAAAGCCAAAGAGGAAGCGGCGGCGCGTAAACGCCTTTTGCAAAAAAAGACCCGCCTAAAGGCGGAGCTGGCGCAGATTGATCGACGGCTCAATGACGAGACGGTATGGCAAAAGATCTACGCCAACCACATGGCTTACCTCAAACTGGCCGAACGCCTGCGCGGGATCGAGGCGAAGATTCGCCGCTATAAACGGTTGGGAAGCCGCCGCTACCGTACCAAGATTTCGGAGCTGGAGAATGAGAAGGCCCAGCTGGGCGAGCGGCTGGAACTTCTTAAAGATTACGCCCAAAACCCCTTTAAAACCCTCATCAAACCCAAAGAGATCGAAAAGGTACCCACCGTCACCAACCCGGTGGCGATTATCGGCGCTTTCTCCTACATGAAGCAGTTGGGCGAGCAGTTGAGCCGGTTTGAGAACGAGATCGCGGAGCTGGAACGCTTTATCGATATGCTTGAGAATAAAGCGGAGATTCTCAAGGCGCTTGAGAAGATCGACCCCAAAGACGCCAAACGGGCTTTACTGCTTAAAAACACGCTCAGAGAGCTGGATGAGGCGCAGGAGGGGCTGGATTTGCACAAGACGGCCCTGGTGGTTTACAAAAAGCGGGTGGATGAGATTAAGCTGAGGCTTACTTCCCAGATTAAAGAGCAGGCCAAGAAGGCGGGGGAAATCGGTGTCAGTATTTTGGGCCTACTGCTCTTTATGTTGCTCTTTAAGTGGCTTGTCAAGCGCACCGTGGTGGACAACGAGCGCTTCTATATGGCCAACAAGATCATCAACTTCACCTTTGTCTTCATTGTCTTGATGATTCTGCTTTTTGCCTACATCGAGAATGTTACCTACCTGGTGACGGTGCTGGGATTCGCGTCAGCGGGTATCGCTATTGCCATGAAAGACTGGTTTATGAGCATGATGGGGTGGCTGGTGATCATGCTGGGCGGCTCCATACACGTGGGTGATCGCATTCGGGTGGACAAGGACGGCAAACTCTATGTGGGCGACGTGCTGGATATCTCTTTGCTTCGCATCACCCTGTTGGAAGACATTACGCTTACTACTTACAAGCACAACCGCCGTGCCGGTAGGGTGATTTTCATTCCCAACAACTACATCTTTACCGATATGATCGCCAACTACACCCACGCCACGCTCAAGACGGTCTGGGACGGCATTGATTTTACCATTACCTTCGATTCCAACCACAAAAAGGCGGCGCACATCGCCAAGGAGACGGCCAAGAAGTACGCCAAAGGCTATACAGACATCACCCGCAAACAGCTTAATAAATTAAGGGCCAAATACAGCCTCAAAAACACCAACGTCGAGCCGCGTATCTACACTTTTATCGAGGATAACGGCATTCGCGTCAGTGTCTGGTACCTCACCAACGCCTACGCCACCCTGACACTGCGCAGTACCATTTCTACGGAGATTTTGGATTTGATCAAAGAAGAAGATGACATCCGGCTGGCCTATCCCTCTCAGCATATCTATCTGGACCGGGCCAGGGAGAAGTTCTGTCTTCCGCCCGAGGCTGAAGGGCTTGAGGGGGCGGTGCACCTATGAAACGGGTCTATTTCAAAACCTTTGGGTGCCGCACCAACCAGTTTGACACCCAGGTGATGATGAGCCGGCTGGGAGAGCATCGGCTTGTCATGAGCGAGGAGGAGGCGGACGTGATTGTCGTCAACTCCTGTACCGTCACCAACGGCGCGGACGCCGGGGTGCGGGGCTACATTAACCAGGCGCGTAGAAAAAATCCCCGGGCCAGGATTCTGCTGACCGGTTGCGGGGCCTTCACCAAAGGGGAAGAGCTTTTAAAAACGGGCAGGGTTGAGGGGGTCTTCGGTCACGGCGAGAAGGGGCGGGTGAGCGAGTTTTTGCAAAAAGCGCCTGGATTTTTTGAAATTGGCGACCTGACCCATGTGGATGACGCGGTGGTAGAGCGCTTCGTGGGGCGCTCCAGGGCCTTTGTGAAGGTGCAGGAGGGGTGCGATTTTCGGTGCAGTTACTGCATTATTCCCTATGTGCGGGGCAACGCCAGGAGCCTGGACGAGGAGCGGATTTTGGAGCAGATCGCCAGGCTGGCGGCCAACGGGTTTGGGGAGTTTATCCTCACCGGCACCAACGTGGGCAGTTACGGCAAAGAGAGCGGCACGTCGCTGGCCGGGCTGATGAAGCGGATGAGCCTGATTCGGGGCGTGCGCCGCATACGGGTGGGCTCTTTGGAGCCGGTGCAGATTACCGAAGAGCTGATGGAGATTCTGGATGAGCCCTGGATGGCCAGGCATCTGCACATTGCCCTGCAACACACCAGCGACAAGATGCTAAAGATCATGAACCGACGCAACCGCTTTGAGGAGGATCTGGCCCTTTTTGAGCGGATTGCCGAGCGTGGGTACGCCCTGGGCACCGATTTTATTGTCGGCCATCCGGGGGAGGATGAGAATGCCTGGAAAGAGGCAATAGAGAGGGTAGGGCGTTTGCCGCTGACCCACGTGCACGCCTTTACCTACTCCAGGCGAGACGGCACCCCAAGTGCCGGGATGAAGCCTGTTGTGCCCGGTGATGTCGCCAAGGCGCGCCACAAAGAGCTGACCGCGCTGGTAAAAGAGAAGAATTTCGCCTTCCGCCGCGCTTTGAAGGGGCCTTTGACAGTACTGGTAGAGAGCGAAAAAGAGGGGAGACAGATGGGACTGGACCAATACTTCAATCGGGTGGCCGTGGCGAGTGCCCGTGATCTGCGGGGCGAGTGGGTGACGCTGGAGCGTTTTGAGGCCCAAAAGGAGATGAACGTTGCGCACGTTGAGTAAGAGCATGAAAAACCGGTTGATCCTGGCGGTGTCGGCTTTGGTGCTGGCCCTGGCGGCGCTGGTGGCGATGACAAGAGACACCAGCCGCCCCATTGACGGCGAGGCGGCCCAAAAGCTCATCGCCGAGTCGCTGGTTCACGACGCGGTGGTGGAGGGGCCCTATCTCTACTTCAAAAGTGCCGGCACCCTCTACCGGGTGCCTACCGCCGCGCTGGATATGAAGAAGGTATACGCCCAGACGGCGGTGACGATAAAGGAACCCAACCCCTACATGGCCGACCTGATTACCCTGGTGGTTTTGCTGGCGTTGATGCTCTATCTGCTGAGATGGGCCCGCAAAAACCGGGAGATCAGGGAACAGCAGTTAAGTGAGCAGTTGCAGTTGGCCCACGAGCTTCAAAAGCCCGCCGACATCCGCCCCATGCTTTCAGACGTGACCTTTAAGGATGTGGCGGGCATTGAGGAGGTCAAAGAGGAGCTTGAGGAGATTATCGACTTTCTCCGACATCCCGGAAAGTACCACAACTTTGGGATTAGAATGCCCCGCGGGGTTTTGCTGGTGGGCCCTCCGGGGGTAGGGAAGACCCTCATTGCCAAAGCGGTGGCCGGGGAGGCGGGTGTGCCGTTTTTCTACCAAAGCGGCGCCTCTTTCGTGCAGATATACGTGGGCATGGGGGCCAAACGGGTACGGGAGCTCTTTCAAAAGGCCAAACAGTCTGCCCCGGCCATTGTCTTTATTGACGAAATCGATGCCGTGGGCAAAGCCAGGGGCGGTATGCGCAACGACGAGCGGGAGGCTACGCTCAATCAACTGCTGACCGAGATGGACGGGTTTGAGGACAGTAGCGGGGTGATCGTGATCGCGGCGACCAACAAGATCGAGATGCTTGACGACGCGCTACTGCGCCCGGGCCGCTTTGACAGGCGGGTCTTTGTCTCTTTGCCAAACCGCCAGGAGCGGGCGGCCATTTTGCGGGTCTACCTGGCCAACAAACCCCACCACCTGGATATTGACGAAGTGGCGTCCATGACGGTGGGCTTTAGCGGCGCGGCTCTCTCCTCGCTGGTTAACGAAGCGGCCATACACGCCCTGAAAAAGGGTAAGAAGATCATCCAGTTGGAGGATTTTACGGCGGTCAAAGACAAGGTGCTTTTGGGCAAACGCAAGATTCTCACTTTCAGCGAGGAGGAGAAGCGGGTGCAGGCGACCTACCAGTCAGCCAAAGCGGTGACGGCCTGGTGGCTTGGGATTGAGTTTTCCAAGATCGGCCTGCTTTCGGATCACTTCCAAAACGCCGAAAAAGAGATCCTCTCCCGTAGCGAACTGCTGGCCAGGGTGCAGGTGATGTTGGCCGGCGATACCATGCTCAAAGAGCGCTACGGCGAGGGCTTTACCAACGGGGCGAACGATCTGAAAGAGGCGCGTCTGATCGCCCAGGAGATGGTGGAGCACTACGGCATGGGCGAAGAGGGGCGCGTGGACGCCATGGCGGTAGAGAGCGTGTTGAAAGAGGCCAGAGAGGCGGTTGCCCAGATTATTGTCAAATCCCGTGAGGCCGTTGAACGGCTGGCCTTGGCGCTATTGGAGCGGGAAGTGATTGAGAAAGAGGAGATCAAAACCCTTGTCGATGACCTATTTTAGCGGCTTTGGCTTGCGGGGAGAGGCGCCGCTCTTTCACTCCATTCTGGCCCCTTACGCCCACAACCCCTACGCGGTGGCGGGTTTTAGCTACGGGGCGCAAAAAGCGCTGGAATATGTCTATGCCTCTTCAAAGCGCGTTGATACCCTTTTGATCCTCTCTCCCGCCTGGTTTTTAGACCGCGACGAGGCTTTCAAAAACGCGCAGATCGATGCGCTGAAGGCAAATAAAACGGCCTATTTTCGGGCCTTTTTGCGCCAGGCTGTTTTCCCGTGCGCGTCGCAGAGACTCGCTTCTTATTTCACGGGCGCAACGGAGCGTCAGCTAAGGGAGCTTCTTGCCTACACGTGGCCAAAGAAGAAGCTAAGCGCCCTACGTGAAAGAGGGGTGCGGGTGGTGGTCTATCTTGGCGGCAAAGACCGCATTATCAACGCCTACGGCGCGCACGACTTTTTCAAGGCCTTTGCCGAAAGCCGGCTGATCAAAGAGGCGGGACATATTTTGTGTGA
This sequence comes from Campylobacterales bacterium, assembly GCA_027067015.1. Taxonomy (GTDB): domain Bacteria; phylum Campylobacterota; class Campylobacteria; order Campylobacterales; family Hydrogenimonadaceae; genus Hydrogenimonas. Next base: position 8,162 of record JAMOMS010000179.1, read on the forward strand.
AAGGATGGAAAATGGATGAGATCCGAATCGGCGTGGTGACCGCCAGCGACAGGGCAAGCGCCGGTATTTATGACGACATTTCGGGCAAGGCGATCATGGAGACGATGGAGGCGTATTTGCAAAACCCCCTTTGTTTCGAGTACCGCTGTATTCCTGACGAGCAGGAGAGCATTGAGAGGGCGTTAAAAGAGCTGGCGTACGAGAAAGGGTGCGATCTTATTGTCACCACCGGCGGCACCGGCCCGGCCCCCAGGGATGTCACCCCTGAAGCGACCGAGGCGGTCTGCCAGAAGATACTGCCCGGATTCGGGGAGTTGATGCGCCAGGTGAGCCTGCAATATGTGCCCACGGCGATTCTTAGTCGTCAGACGGCGGGGATTTGTCATAAGAGTCTTATTATCAACCTGCCCGGCAAGCCCAAGTCGATTCGGGAGTGCCTGGACGCCGTTTTTCCCGCCGTGCCTTACTGTATTGACCTGATCGGCGGCAGGTACATGGTGTGCGACGAGACGGTGATCAAGGCGTTTCGTCCCAAGTCTAAGTAGCGGTATGGCCAAAAAAAAGAAGAAGTTTGTCAAATATAACCAGAGTGTCCGTAAAATTTTCGGCGGGGTCGGGTTTGATGAAGGGGTCACGAGGCTTTCGCTTGATCAGTTGATCGAGTTGGCGATGGTGCTGGAGCTCAAAGAGCCCAGCCTGACCAAACCCGACCTTATACGTGCCATGCGCCGCGTATGGAGCAGTGGGGAAGTCTTTCACAGGGAAGCGATTGTGGCCTATCTGGAGGGGCTGGATACCCTCTTTGGCGAGGAGGGGACGGTATCGGGCCTCCAGGAGCGTCATGCCAAGATTGACGCCATACTGGCTGACATTCCCCATACGCCTGAAGAGGCATCCGCCGTTCGCGCCCAGTTTGAGACACTCAAGTCCAAA
>JAMOMS010000180.1 GCA_027067015.1 Campylobacterales bacterium
CACGCAACTGGCCCCGTAATAGAGCGGCATAATGACCGTTACCGTCAGGGTAAAGGCGTGGAACATGGGCAGATAGACGATAAAACGGTCTTTGCGCCGAAACGAGACAATCTCTCCCAGCGCCTCGCAATTGTGCATGATGTTGCGATAGCTAAGCATCGCCCCCTTGGGATTGCCGGTGGTGCCGGAGGTGTAGATAATAACCGCCAGATCGTCCAGATCGGGCAGTTGCACCTTCTCGTGGGTATGAAGAATCTCAAAAATCTCGTCAAAACCGATATTTTTGGCATCCGGTGATGAGAATTCCCCTTCCCAGACCACCTTTTCGATACCGGTCGTCTCCCACAGGGGCGCCACCACCTTGGCCAGGTCACCGGAAGCCATCAGCATCCGGGCACCGCAATCGTTGAGGATATAGGCGACCTCTTCGCTTTTCAAAAACGTGTTGACCGGCACCGCCACGGCCCCGATTTTGGTAATGGCAAAAAGCGAGATCACAAACTCCGGCGCGTTTTGCATGAAAATGGCGACCCGATCCCCTCTCTCAATCCCCGAAAGTTCCAGAAAACGGGCCAGGGTATCCACTTTTTTAAGCAGACGGCCGTAGGAGATGGTGCGTTTGCCGACAATCAGCGCCGTCCGCCGCGGTCTTTTCGCGGCGTGGGCGGCAAGCATCTCATAAAAGTTTCGGTAGGGATAGCGCATCGTTAAAACCGGTATCCGACCCCCAGACTGATCAGCTGGGCCGAGGCATCGGTAAACTCGACGGAGGGGTAGGGATAGATATTGGTATTTTCAGGCATCTTGACGGTGCGATCTTTTTTCATGTCGTACAGATAGGCCAATCCCACTTCCAGGCGGTCGTTGACACGGTAGCGTAGACCCGCCGAGAAAACGTTGGCGTCACTGTCGGGCAGTTCATAGCCCAGGGTGGCGTCGGGAATGGGAGACTCATCATAGGCGTAACCCAGCATAACGGTCAAGTCGTTGTTGACACGGTGCGTCACACCGATCCTGAAAGTGTTGGAGTCATCCCAGTTTTTGGGTTTGTCGGCGTAGATACCGCCGGGCATCCCTTTGGCGTAAATGGTCAGACGCTCATATTCAGACCAATAGACCCGCTCATAGACCACTTCCACCGTCGTATCCCCGCCGTTAAACGTATAATCCGCGGCAAGCGACAATGTGGCGGGTAACGGTACCGTCACCTCGGCATCCATCTTGTAGCCGACGGGAATACGCATTGGGGCAAACCCGTTCAAAAAGGTCAGATCCCCCTCCTCATCCAGGTCAATATTGCTCCGGTAGGTTGCCGCCAAACCCAATTCGGGCAGTGGTTTGTATGAGAGCGCCAGATTGTACCCCCATTCGCTATCATCCCCCTCCAGTTTCACATCGGGAGATGGTTTGGGGCTGGCTGAGAGGCGAATCTCTCCCTCGGTATAGATATAGCGTACCCCCGCGCCTATCGCCAGGGTATCGGTGATTTTATAAGAAACGGTCGGATTAACCTCAATAATCTTTAACTCAAACTTCTTGGCGCTCCACGACTCGGGCGCGTCGTTCCACCGCTTGGCCAACCCGCCCGGCTCGGTCATAGAGAGGCCAAACCGCAGGTTTCCAAAGGCGTCTGACACCATATGCAACTGGGGCAGGAGAAAGTTCTCCGTCTCCGTTTTATGTCCGTCGGTACCGTTTTTGATAGCGCTTAGATAAATGCCCATCAGATTGCCTTCCAGCTGATACCCTTCCGGCAAAAAGGCCATGTTGGCCGGGTTGAAGTAGGCTGAGTCCGCCGCCGTGGTATGCGATACGTACGCGCCCGCTAATGCCGTGGAGTTAAGAGACTGCTCCGGAATCTTGTAAGCGGCGCCAAACGCCGCCACCGCCGCCATAACGGAAAGGGAAAGAATCTTTTTCATCTACACGTCTCCTATGCTTTGATAAGTCGGTACAGGGCCGCGATCTCCTCCGCCCAGATGCTCTCATCAATGGTCTCCAGCACCAATGGAATATCATCCATCCTCGGGTCGTTCATAATCAGCGCAAAGGCTTCCCAACCGATCTCCCCTTTGCCCAGAGAGTGGTGGCGGTCTACCCGACTGCCGAGTTTTGGCTTGGCGTCGTTGATATGCATACCCTTAAGATACCCAAACCCCACTATTGTATCAAATTCCTTCATAGTTTCTTCATAACTCTCTTTAGTTCGTATATCATAGCCTGCCGTAAACATATGACAGGTATCCAGACAGACTCCGACCCGGCTCTTGTCTCTTGTCTTGTCGATCAGGTAGGCCAGGTGCTCAAAGCGGTATCCCAGGTTGCTCCCCTGCCCGGCGGTGTTTTCTATGACCAACGTCACCCCCTCGGTCTCTTCAAGGGTAATATTCATCGCCTCGGCGATCCTCTCCAGGCATGCCTCCTCACTCATCTTTTTGAGGTGGCTACCGGGGTGAAAATTGAGCCGATCCAGCCCAAGTTGCGCGCATCGGCGCACCTCGTCAATAAAGGCGTCCAGACTCTTTTGACGCTTCTGCTCCTCCGGGTGGCCCAGGTTAATGAGGTAACTGTCGTGGGGCAGGACGTGACGGGGAGAAATGCCCGATTTCTCAAGATTGGCCTTAAACTTCACTATCGTCTCCTCATCCAGCGGCTTGGCCTTCCACTGGCGCTGGTTTTTGGTAAAAAGGGCAAAGGCTTTCGCCCCGATGGCCATGGCGTTGAGCGGGGCGTTATAGACCCCGCCCGCGGCGGATACGTGCGCGCCGACAAATTTGTTCATCTACATCTCCCTGATCTTGATAAGCACACGGTGCAGGCGCTCTTTAAAACGCGCCTCCTTGCCGTTAAAAGTGTAGATTATATCGTATCGCCCCCTCTTATAAAGTTTCTGAATCCACCCGTCGGCCGTTTTTGTTACCTTGCCCTCTCCCGGAACGGGTCGGCCCTGCAAGATGGCCTGAAGGGTCCCCTTGGGATAGCGCGCGCCCATGACGCGCTCATAAAAACGCCCCTCGTCCATACAGCGGCCGTCCAGGCAGATACGCCGGCCTGTCGTCAACTCAAAAACCGGTTGCCCCCCGGAGTAGATCTGCGCCCCCGCGCCGTTTTGCGCTCTCATCACAAACCCCTGATCGGCCAATTTGATCTGCGGGGTCTTAAAGACAATAAAAGCCGGTGTTTTGGTTGTAAAATGTTTGGCGGCACAGCCGGCTAACAGGGCCAAAACCAGCCAACTTCCGACAAAATAGGATTTTTTCACCCGTCTCTCCTTCTTTTGAGTAGTATTTTATTATTCTTTAAGTTAAACAGAATATAATTTCACCCACAAACCGTTGATGGCCCCTTCATCTAGCGGTCCAGGATGCAAGGTTTTCATCCTTGTCACAGGGGTTCGAGTCCCCTAGGGGTCACCACCGTTTGACTCTCAGAACCTCAAATTCACAAGAAAAAATATCAAAAAAACTCTTTTTCAAGATTCTCAAATCTACCTGTTTGAATTTCTTCCCTCTTTTTGGCTACCATATCACCCAAGGAATCAATCTTTTGGAAAAACGTGACCCTGCCATGACAGTTTCGGTAATTATACCCACTTACAACGCCAAAAACGAGTTGGAAGCGCTGATTGAACGGCTCAAAAAACAGACCCTCCCTTTTGAGTTGGTCGTTATCGACTCCTCCTCCACCGACGGCACGGCGGAGGTCGGCCAAACACACGCCGACATTTTTCTCTCTATCGACAAAGCCGACTTCGACCATGGCGGCACCCGCACCAAGGCGGCCAAAGTCGCGTCGGGCGAGATACTGGTCTTTTTGACCCAGGATGCCCTGCCCACCCACGAAAAGACCCTCGAAAGGCTGGTGCGCCTTTTTAAAATCCCCGTCATCGGGGCCGCCTACGGCAACCAGATTCCCTATGAGCACACCTCGCTTTTCGGCCGCCACCTGCGCTCTTTCAACTACCCCGAGACCTCCTGCATCCGCACCGCGGCCGACCGGCCCCGTTACGGCATCAAAACCGCTTTTCTCTCCGACAGTTTCGCCGCCTACCGCCGCTCGGTACTGGAGGAGATCGGGTGGTTCAAAAACGGCCTGATCGTGGGCGAAGACACCTACGCCGGCGCCAAGATCCTTCTTAAAGGCCATGCCCTCGCCTACTGCGCCGAAGCCAGGGTCTACCACGCCCACAGCTATACCGTAACCGAAGAGTTCAAGCGCTACTTTGATATCGGCGTCTTCCATGAGCGGGAGGGGTGGATTTTGGAGCATTTCGGCAAAGCGGAAGGGGAGGGGCGCCGTTATATCTTTTCAGAACTCAAATACCTCTTCGAGCACCGCGCCCCCCACAAAATTCCCGAATTTATTCTTCGCAACAGCGTCAAATACCTGGGCTATACCCTCGGGCGCCACTACACCGCCCTGCCCAAAGGAGTTATCAAAAGCCTGAGCATGCACAAACCCTGGTGGGCCAAACAGGCCGTCTAAGCCTAAAGGCGACGCCCCTCCAGCTTCCCTACGACACGCCCAATAATCGCCACCTCCGAAGCTCCCAGGGTCTCGGAGGCGTACAGCGGGTTTTCGGAAAGAAGCTCCACTTTTCCGTCACTGCGCAAAATCAGCCGTTTGACAAAAACGCCGCCCGGGGTGCGCACCACAAAAATCCCGCCCCCCTCCGGTGTTTGGCGTGAGCGATCCACAAAGATCACCTCCCCGTCCCTTAGCAAAGGCTCCATCGAGTCACCCAACACGTGAATGGCGTCAATCATGGCCAAACGCCCCTCCCCGCCCAGCATCCGCACCACCGACTCATCCAGCGCCAACCGTTCCGCTTTTGCCTCATCATTCAAAGCGCCGCCGCCGGCGGAGGCGTTAATCTGCCTAAAATAGCGCACCGTCGCCACCCGCTCCGTCGCCTCCTCCAGTGAGCGGGGCGACTGGTCAAAAAGCAACCAGTTGATACTGATACGCCGGCGCGCGCAAAAGTCGGCCACCGCCTCCAGCGGAATCTTTTTGCGCCGTTTCAAGACGGCGAAATAGGCCGGGTCAATCTGCAAAGCGCGGGCCACGTCTTTGTCAAACACCCGCCTCTCGCCCACCTCGTCGGCCATAATATCTTTTAAACGTTGCAAAACCTCCTCAAACCCCAACACGGTCAATCCTTTAGAAAATGATATCTTTTTAAAGAAAATCTATCAAATATTATATCATCCTCGCAAAAAAGGAGGAGGTCCATGAAAATTCATCTGGATCTGGACTGCTTTTTTGTCTCCTGCGAACGCCTGCTGTATCCCGATCTGCGCAACCGTCCCGTCGCCGTGGGGGGACGGGGTGATCCTTTTATTTTCAACACCGACACCCGTGCCGTCCAGACCACCGCCAACAACGAAGGGGCTTTTGTCCCTTCCGTTTTTTACAACGCCAAGACCGATTTTTCCGCCTACTTTGTCGAACAGGGACGCATACGGGGCATTGTCATGACATCCAGCTACGAAGCCAGGGCCTACGGTGTCAAAACCGGCATGAGCGTCCGCGAAGCGCTGGGGCTTTGTCCCCGCCTGATCGTCCGAGCGCCCAACCACCTCTTCTACCACGAGCGCTCCCATGCCCTCAAAGAATGGCTACAAACCCGTATCCCCGTGCTGGAGCAGTACAGCATTGACGAGTTCTTCGGCGACCTTTCGGGCTGGGTGGCGGACAAAGATGTGCCCCGCTTCTGCCAAACGCTTAAACAAGAGATAGAAAAAGAGCTGGGCCTGCCCGTCAGCATCGGATCGGCCCCATCAAAGTGGATCGCCAAACTGGCCACCTCTGCCGCCAAACCGGGCAGGGGAGAGGGGGTAAAGGTCCTTTTTCGTCACGAAGTTGACAACTTTGTCAACCCCCTGCCCATTGAAGCCTTCCCCGGCATAGGACGGGGATTTTCCAGACGGCTTAAAGCCTACAAAATCGAAACCCTCGGTGAGCTGAAACAAGCCAGACACCTGCTTTACCGCTGGAAAAAACCGGGCATTCAACTCTACCACCGTGTCAACGGCGATGACAACGAACCGGTCATACCAAAACGTGACCGCCGCTCCATCGGCATCTCCCGCACTGTCGACCCCCTCTATGACCGTGCGCAGATTCGCCGCCGTCTCACCGTTCTTTGCCGCCACCTGGCCCATTTGGTCCAAAACCTCGGCGTCACCCCCCAAACCCTCTATCTGGGTATCAAGTACCAATTCGGCCAAAAGCGCGCCCGCCACGTCACCGAACCTTTTCTCTTTAGCGAAAAGGCCCTGCGCCAAAGAATTCTGGCGCTCTTTGAGGAGCTTGATATCTACAAAAACCTCGCCGTTATCCGACTAAGTATCACCTGCGGCCATTTTGCTAAGCGCCCCGCCGTGTCTGCCGATCTTTTTGTGTACGAAGAGGAGAAAAAAGCCCAGAAACTTTGGCGCCAGACGGCTCTTTTGCAAAAAAAGTACGGGATCGACACGATCCGGACGGCGGCGGAGTTTCTTTAAACCGTCCCGTCCAACGTCATCACCCGCCCAAAAGGCACCGCCGCCTCTTCGGGCAGAATCCAGATCGTCTGGTACAAAGGCGGCTCCTTGGGGAAAAGACCTCGGCCATCGGTAAAATAGAGTAGTAAAGAGGTTTGGGGCAATGCTTCGTCAATGTAGGTAAAAACGGGTCGAAAATCGGTGCCGCCGCCCCCCTTGAGGGAGAAATCCAGCGCCTCGCCCGAGACAAAACGCCACACTCCCTGCACTTTGGCATCGCAGACAATCACATCCACCTCGACACGGGGAAAGCCAAGCAGTAACGCCTCCAACTCCGCCACAAAGCGTCCCAGCAATGTCTCATCGACCGACCCGCTGGTATCAACGGCCACCGCCAGCGTCAGCGTTTCGCTTGTCGCAGAAGGCAAGTAGAGGTTTTGGCTTACCGTCTTTTTGTTGGGACGCAGGTAGGTGTAATCGCTCTTTTGGTGACGGGAAATCGCGTGGTAAAGCTCATTGCGCCACGCCACCGACACACCCGCAGTCTTGACAAAAAGGCGTTGCATGCCAACAGGCCCGCTTCCCAGGTTTTGGGCCTTTTTCATCGCCTCTTTCATCGCCGCCTGCCACATCACCTCCGTAGCAGGATCAAGTTCAGCGGACGGCAGGGGATAGGAGCGATCTTTTTGGCTATCAGACGGCGCCTCTTTCATCCGGTTTTTCCGCTCATTCAACCCCTCGTCGTCGCTCTCATCATCGCTATAGGCTTCGTTGCGGATCTCATCTTTGAGAACGGCGTAGATCTCTTCGGCGTATTTGCCCGTAAAACGCGCCTCGAAGCGGGCCTCTTTGGGCAGGCTAAACCCGTTCTCTTTCAGTATGGCGTTGACGGCGTAATCGGTGGCCAACCGCCAGAGCCGGCCCTGGCGTTTTCGGCGTCTATTCTCATGGGCAAGCACGTGGTGTAGTACGCTGTTGGCTAAGGCGAACTCCACGCTCTCAATAGACGCGTCGGCAAAAAAGTTGGGGTTGTATCGCAACACCCTGCCGTCACTCAAAAACGTCGCCACCTCATCAGCGGGCTGGGTCTTTAAACGGCCGGCCAGCAGGCCGAAATAGGGAGAGCGAAGAATCAGGCGCGCTTTGGCTTTGGCGATCTTCTCTTCGGGGCTCATGCCAACAGGTAGGCGAATTTTCTAATCCAGGCTTTAAAACCCTCGGTCTTTTCCAGCAAGACACCCCTGTGTTGCAACGCCTTGACACTCATCACCGAAAACTCCGGCGGCAGTTTCAGCAGGTAGGCCATCAGATGCTCCAGGCGCTCTTTGGGCGTTTGGGCGTCCACCCGCTGAGACAGCAGGGAGCTGAGCACATAAAGCGCGTTGGGCGACTCGGGCACGTGGACACAACCGCCGCCCAAAATCTCCTCGATATCGGGCAGTTCTTCGGCGGCGCTTCGCCAACTTAAAAACTCCGCCGCCAACTCCTCCCCCACGGCCCCGGCAATCAGCGGCATCAAAAGCTCCGGCTCGGGGGTTGAGACCAGAATACGGCTGACATACTCCCAGCTTCGCGGCGTGGCGAAAGAGCGATGCGCCGACTGGGCGTCAAACATAAAGAGCGCGTCGGGACGGGCCGAGAGAAAGCCGATTACGGAAGCGTCAATCCCCTTTTCTACCGCCCACGTTCGCCACTGGGCCGGATCAACCTCCATCTCCAGATGAACAAATCGGTTAGCCAGAGGCGCGGGCATACGGTAGACCACCCCCCTATCGCTCTCCCGGTTGCCCGCCGCCACCACGGCCCAGCCCTCAGGCAGGCTATACTCCCCGATTTTGCGGTCCAAAATAAGCTGATAGGCGCTTGCCTGCACCATGGGCGCGGCGGTATTGAGCTCATCAAGAAACAAAATCCCCTCCGGCTCCCTGCCGTCCGGCAAAAAGGCCGGCGGCGCCCAGAGGGCTTTGCGCGCCTGCTGGTCAAAAAAGGGAATTCCCCTAAGATCGGTGGGATCCAGCAGTGAAAGACGCAGATCAATAAACCCGATCCCCTTCTCCTCGGCCACCTGACGCACCACGGAAGATTTGCCGATCCCCGGCGGCCCCCACAAAAAGAGGGGAACCTTCTCTTCCACAAGATGGCTGACGGCGCGTTTGGCTTCCAAAGGCTTCACGGCGAAACCTCGCAAGTGTAAAGTGAATAGTGAAAAGTGAATAGTTGCAGATGCCCGCAAAGCGGGCTTTCATCTAAATAAAAAGAAGCGAAGCGACCTTTCCAACACTTTTCACTTTTCACTTTCAACTTTTCACTCATCTACATACCCAGATTCTGCTTGATGTAGTCGCCAAAAGCTTCATTGCGTTTGACAATGCGGTTAAGCTCCCCGTCGGTCTGGTAGCTTAGCAGGATCTCGATGGGGGTGGCGGGGTTGCCTGCCAACGCCTTGTGGATATCGCGATCCTTGATTTTGGCAAACTGGGCCAACCGCTCAGCCGGCATGGCGGGATTGCCGGCCAGCGCCACATAGATCGCTTTCTCCCGCACACGGCTAAGGCGCGACAGCATGGCGCTACCTACCGCCGGGTTGCCGGCCAAAAGAGCCAAAACGGCGGGCGATTTTGTCGCCTCCAACGCCGCATAGACATTGGCGCCCAACCCCTCATTGACGGCCAATGCCGCCAGCAAAGCGGGCTGATTGCTTTGTACCAACGCAAGCGCCGTCGCCTCATCCAGCCGTTCATTGCTCCCCAAAGCCCGCAGTTTCGTTTCATGCCCTTCAGCCAACACCGCATCGATTCGCTCCCGGCTCGCCGGTTGATAACACAGCAGTGCCGCCTGCACGGCCAAAGGCCCCTCTTCATAAAGGCGTGCCGCCAATTTGGCGTCCAACCTGCGATTGCGGGCCAACCCTTCCCAAATCCAGGGATCTTCTCTTTTTGCCAGCCTCTCCTGGGCCGATACCGAAAGCGCCGGATGGGCGGCCATGAAGCCAAGCTCTCGCACCGACGCCTCGCCCATCCATTCTCGCAATACCGATTCGGGCAGGGCCGGGTTGATCAAAAGCGCCTCACGGAGCGTGCGCGGCATCCACGCATCGTCACTGTGTTGCGTCACCTCATAATCGGGAATACGGGCCATCGCCTCCAAAAGCGGCGCGTACGCGTTTTGCGCCGCCACCAAAAAGGGGCCCAGGGGAGAGTACTGGATATTGTGGTTTTTCTCAATCTCAGGGTAAAAGCGGGCCACCAGCGCCCCCGCCACGTCGCGGTTTTCGTCATTTTCAAACGGGGCCTCACCGCCCCAGTCATAGAGCGAAAGCAGTCGGCAAAAGAGCGCGTCCGGCAGACTTTGGTTGCGCAAAAGGTTGATCATCCGCGCCTTGTTGGGAAAGAGCGCCAGGCTCCCTTCAAGCACATCGGCATCAATATGGGCGGCGTAATAGGCCTCCAGACGCGCCAAATCCACGACCGGCACCCCCTCTTTCTCCATCCGGTCGGCAAAGGCCTCCTCCAAAGGATTGACCAGCCGTCCCAGGACAATCAGCCCCAAAGGGCCGTCCTCTTCACCCTCCGCCCGCTTGGCTTTCGCCTGCTCCAAAAAAAGTGCCAGATCCTCATCGCTCATGGTACGGCTCTTGCCCAAAAAGAGCACCTTTTTGCCCGCCAGCTCAGGGACAATCATCTCCAGATCAACCAAAGGGATTCTCCATCTTCTCCTCTATCCACGCCTGTGCCCGCTTTCGTCTTAGCTTTCGGGCGTAATCGGCCGCCGTCATACCAAGGCTGTCCTGCGCGTACAGATCCGCGCCCC
>JAMOMS010000181.1 GCA_027067015.1 Campylobacterales bacterium
TGAGATTGATAAGGCCATGTTACTGGAGGCGATGGCGTCGGATTTGCAGAAGGTCTCTGAGAAAATGGCGGGCCTAATCGCCCCGGGCGGGGCGGAAGAGATAGCCAAAAGGCTGTTGGCGGAGTAAGTTACGGGGTGGGGTTAACCGCCTTTTGCATGCTTTCGGGCAGGCGGAGGGGGCGGCCGCTTTGGGCGTCAATATAGACCCATTCGCTTTCGCAAAGCGCGATGAGGGTGTCGTTTCGGTAAAGTTCGTAACGGCGCAGGGCTTTGATGCGCCCCACTTCGGCGATCCAGGTGGTCATGGTGAGCGCTTCGCCCTCAAACGCCGGGCGCAGGTACTCGATGCGGTGGCTTTTGGCCACCCAGCCGGTTCCCTTTTGGCGGCACGCCTCAATACCCCATCCCAGGGTATTGGCGTGACGCAGGGCCGCTTCGACAAACCAGCGCAGGTAGGTGACATTGTCTACATGGCCGTTGAAATCGATGGCTTCAGAAGGAACGGTGAATTCGTAGCGTAGAAGCTTGGGAATTTCGCTCACCGCTCAATCTCGCCGCCGAAGCTGATAATGCCGTAGGTGAGGTTGCCCACGTGCTTGAAACCCTGGGCTTTCATGACGTGTTGCACCTGATAGCTTCGACTGCCGGTATGGCAGTAGAGGATGAGGCGGTCATCCTTTTTGTTCTGAATTTTCTCAAACCACTCATAAAACTGCGACGTGGGCCAGAGGGCGTCGGTGCCTTTGATGTGGCCCATCTGAAACTCCATGGGTTCGCGCACGTCGATGAGCTCGAAACTGACCATTCCCAGCTCCCTGGCTTCCAGCAGGGCTTCCAACTCGTCGCCGTCAAGTTGCTCTTTGTCAAGCAGTATTTGCGCCTCTTCGGCGCTTAGGCCCCTGGAGTGGGTGTGAATCGCCTCTTCCATCGCCTCCTCTTTGGCGTGGCGCTCGGCGTACTCGGGGGTGCAAAAAATGCCGCAGTGGCAGTGGCCCTGTTCGGGAATCTCATGTTCAAGCGCCGGTTTGCAGGGGCAGATGCGGTTGTCGGCCTTCTTGCGCTCTTCGGGGGTTTCGCCGATGACCATAAAACAGGGGCAATAGCGTTTGCCGTAAAGAAGACGGTTGCGGGCCAGCCCCATGGCGACCCCCTCGTTGATCTCCTCGTCGGGGTTTTGGACAAAGCCGAATTGCTTGTTGACCTTTTCGACAAACTGCCATGTTTTTTCAAGCTCGGCTTGAAATTCCGGGGAATTGACGTCGATTTGACTCATTTAATCTCCATCTTTTTTGGGCGGCATTGTACCAAAACGAAATTTCATTCAATTTTGGATAAAATAAAAAGATTTTAGAGCTAAGGTTAGGAACGATGGATATTCGACAGGCTTTTTTGGACTTTTTCGCCTCCAAGGGGCACAAGGTATACGAAAGCGCCCCGCTGGTGCCCGATGACGCGACACTGCTCTTTACCAACGCCGGGATGGTGCCGTTTAAAAATATCTTTACCGGCGAGGTGCCCGCGCCCAATCCGCCCCGGGCCACCAGTTGCCAAACCTGTATCCGCGCCGGCGGCAAGCACAACGACCTGGAGAACGTGGGCCACACGGCACGCCACCACACCTTTTTTGAGATGCTGGGCAACTTCAGCTTCGGCGACTACTTCAAAGAAGAGGCGATCGCCTACGCCTGGGAGTTTGTCACCGAGGTGCTTAAACTGCCCAAAGAGAAACTCTGGGTCACGGTGCACGAGAGCGACGATGAGGCCGAGGGGATCTGGAAAAAGCATATCGCCGCCGATCGCATTTTGCGCATGGGAGACAAGGATAACTTCTGGCAGATGGGCGATACCGGGCCTTGCGGGCCGTGTAGCGAGATCTTTTACGACCAGGGTGAGGAGCACTTTAACGGCCCCGAAGATTACATGGGGGGCGACGGGGACCGCTTTTTGGAGATATGGAACCTGGTTTTCATGCAGTATGAGCGGGACAAAGCGGGCAATCTTACCCCTTTGCCCAAACCCAGCATCGACACCGGCATGGGATTGGAGCGCGTAACGGCGGTGGTGGAGGGCAAGCTCTCCAACTACGATACCGAGCTTTTCATGCCCATAATCCGCGAGGTGGAGAAGATGGTGGGCA
>JAMOMS010000182.1 GCA_027067015.1 Campylobacterales bacterium
AAAGTGGCTAAAATCTATCATTAAATTTTCAAGAAGGATAGAGCATGAAGATTATGGTGATTCAAGGCCCCAACCTCAATATGCTGGGGGTGCGGGAGCAAAACATCTACGGCCCCATGAAGCTGGAGCAGATTCATGAGCAGATGCGTGCTTTCGCGCAGCAAAACGGCGTGGAGATCGAGTTTTTCCAAAGTAACCTGGAGGGTGAGCTGGTCGACAAGATTCAGGAGTGCCTGGGAGACAGCGACGGCATCATCATCAACCCCGCCGCCTACACCCACACCTCCGTGGCCATCCGCGACGCCATCGCCGCCGTGGCCATCCCGACGGTGGAGGTGCATCTTTCCAACATCCACGCCAGAGAGGAGTTTCGGCACAAAAGCCTTATCGCTCCCGTGTGCGCCGGGCAGATCAGCGGCTTTGGGCCCTTCAGCTACCACCTGGCGATGGTGGCGATGCTCCAGATTCTCAATGAGATCCGGGCGATGAAGGAGATGCAAAAACAGCAGGCCGCCAATCAGGAGTAAAAGGTGCGCTGTTACATTCTCCGGGACGAGAACGCCGTCTATTACGAGTGCGGATACAGCAACGACAACGCGCTCTTTTTGCGCCTGGAGGATGCGGCGTGGCTTGTGACCGACAGCCGCTACACCACGGAGGCCAAAGAGGCGGTGCGCGGGGCCGAGGTGGTGGAGGCTTCCGATCTTATCAAAGCCGTGCGGAGCCTGTTGCGCGCCCACCGTGTACGCAAGTTGGTTTACGATCCGAAAGAGTGGTCCGTTGAGGCGTTGGAGGCACTGCACAGCAAACTGCCCCGCCTCTATTTACGGCCTGATCCCGCTTTTTCGCATCGTAAGCGGATGATCAAGAGCCCGGAGGAGATTGCCCTGCTGGCCAGGGCGGCCGAGCTGGGCCGGGAGGCGTTTAGGGCCTTTGGGGCCTATGTGGCGCGCGAGGGTGTGGGGCTGAGTGAAAAACGGCTTCACTTTGTCGCCGAGGGGATACTGCGCCGTGAAGGGGCCTACGCCCTGAGTTTTGATCCCATCGTGGCGGTGGGGGCCAACGCCGCCAAGCCCCACGCCCTGCCGACGGAGAGGGTGTTGAGGCGGGGCGATCTTTTGTTGCTGGACGCGGGGCTGAAATACCGCCGCTACTGCTCGGACCGCACCCGCACCGTCTATGTGGGTGATGAGATCTGTTTTGGAGAGGATCAGCGCTATGCCTCCCCCAGGATCCAACGGGCTTACGACCTGGTGCGCAAGGCCCATGATACGGCTATTAGCAAAGCGAGGGCGGGCATGACGGGGGCGCAGATTGACGCCTTGGCCAGGGAGGTGATCGAAAAAGGGGGTATGGGCGAGGCTTTTGTCCACTCCACGGGCCACGGCGTGGGGCTGGATATTCACGAAATGCCCTACATCTCCAAAAAGAGCCAAACGGTCGTGGAGGATGGGATGGTCTTTACGATTGAGCCCGGCATCTATATTCCCGGTGAGTTTGGCATACGGATCGAGGATATGGTGGTGATGCGCAACGGCCGGCCGGAGATTTTGTAGATGCGTCTGTGCGAGGGGTGTCGTTTGCGAAAAAGCCGCCGTTTTCCCGGGCGGTTTCGCGCCAGGGGGCGCCATACGGCCGTGGTGGGTATGGGGTGCAATCTGGGCGATTGCGCCCGGCGGTTTGAGCGGGTGGTGGCGTACCTGCAAAAGGGCAGGCGGGTGCAGGTCAAAGCGACGTCGCCGCTACTGCTCAACCCGCCCTTCGGTTATCGCGACCAGCCCTTTTTCTTAAACGGCGTGATGGTGCTTCAAACCGCGCTTGATCCCTTTGCGCTCTTGCGCTACCTGCTTTGGACGGAGAAGCGCTTTGGGCGCAAAAGGCTCTTTGCCAACGCCCCCCGAACGCTTGATTTGGATATAATATTTTACGATCAAACGCGTCTTCGGACACGGCGATTGCGCCTGCCGCACCCCGGTTGGCAAAGCCGCCCGTCCGTGACGATTCCTTTGATGTTACTTGGAGGTTGATAACCGGATGAGACTCATAACCTTTACCGCGCCTACCCCGGCGGAAGCGTTGAAAGCGGCCCAGAAAGAGTGCGGCGAA
>JAMOMS010000183.1 GCA_027067015.1 Campylobacterales bacterium
CGTCACGTTTAAACCAATAAAGCCGTAAGTTACAAAACTTCGCCAGCGCCTCCAGGTAGGGCTCTCCGGCCACGATGCCTTCGCTTTTGGCCACGATCTGGGCCGTCGCCTCCCTTTTGGGCGCCACCCGGCCAAAAAGGTCGCCCCGGCCGATATCCTCAAGCAAAACCTCTTTGACAAACTCCTGGATAATCATAGCGCCAGCATCCTCTCCAGCGCGATATTGGCCCACTTGGCCGTCTCCTCATCCACGAAAATCTCCGTGGGCACCTCCCCTTTTTCTATGGCTTTAAGAGTGTTGTACAGATCCTCCAGGGTCGTTTCGTTCATCGTGGGACACTCGGGTTTGGTAGAGGAGAGGACATAGGTGTTTTTCTCGCGCATCCGATTGACCAGATTGTACTCGGTCCCTACCGCCACCTTCTGATCCTCGGGCAGTTCGGAGACATATTTGATGAGTTGACTGGTCGATCCGCAAAAGTCGCTCACCGCCACCACCGACGGGTCGCACTCGGGGTGCACGGCGATCTTGATGCCCGGAAAGCGCTTGCGGTAAAAGGCCACGTCGTCCACGGTAAAGAGCTGGTGCACCGAGCAAAAGCCGTCGTAGCAGATGATATCGGCGTCGTTGGGATCGGCCCCGTCGCCGATGACGCACGATTTCAGCCCCATCATGTTGGCGATATTCTGCCCCAGGCACCGATCGGGCACAAAAAGAATCTTCTTGCCGCTCTCCAACCCTTTTTCTATAATTTTGTAGGCGTTGGAGCTGGTGCAGACCATGCCGCCCATCTTGCCCACGCTCGCCTTGACCGCGGCGCTGGAGTTGATGTAGGTAATGGGCAGTACGTCGCTCTCTTTGATGCCGTGCTCTTTTAAAAACCTCACCGAATCGTCATAGCACTGCTGATCGATCATCCGGGCCATGGCGCAACAGGCGATACGGGGCATCGCCACCCGCTTGTGGGGGGCGATCACCTTGACGCTTTCACCCATGAACCCCACACCGCAAAAGACAACCCACTCATTCTCGTCAGCTTTACAACGGCGGGCCAGCTCCAGGCTGTCGCCGGTAATGTCGCCCATCTCGAACACTTCGTCACGCTGGTAGTAGTGGGCCACGATGGTGACCGAAAGCTTCTCTTTAAGCTCTCTGATCTTCTCTTTCAAGGCTTCTTTTTCCAAACCCGATCCTTAATAAGGGTATAACGATTTTTCATCTATAATGGCGCACAATTTTACCATAAAGACGAAACCATGGATTTTTTGACCAACCCCAATATTCTTTGCTACCTGGCCGCCTATCTGATCGGCGGCATCCCTTTTGGCCTGCTGTTGGCCAAAAAATTCGCCGGCGTGGATGTCAAGAGCGAAGGGAGCCAGAGCATCGGCGCCACCAACGTCTTGCGCGTCGTAAAAGCGCGTGACCCCCAACTGGCCAAAAAGCTGGCAGGCGCCACCCTGGCGCTGGACGCGCTCAAAGGCCTGCTGGTGGTACTCACGGCCAAGGCGCTGGGCCTGCCTGAAGCGACCCAGTGGGGCGCGGCGGTCTTGGCGGTGATCGGCCACTGTTTCAGCCCCTGGCTCCGTTTTGAGGGGGGCAAAGGGGTCGCCACCGGCGTGGGCGTACTGGCGGTGATGCTACCGCTTCCCACCCTCATCGCGTTGGGGGCCTGGTTTGCGCTGGGTAAGACGCTTCGTATCTCTTCGGTCGCCTCACTGGGGGCGCTGGCCACCCTGCTGGCCGCCTCCTATATACTCTACCCCGATATGCCCGCCATCCACTCCCACGCGCCGGTGTGGATTATTGCCGCCATTATCATTTACAAGCATATTCCCAATATCGTCCGCCTTTTTAGAGGCGAAGAGAAACGGGTGGCATGAGGGTTTTTATTGATGCTTTGGGTTTCGAGGCGATTCTGGGCATCTTGCCCCATGAGCGCCAGACCCCCCAACCGATAACGGTTGATATCTTCTTTGAGTATGATTTCAACGGCAAAGATTTTGTCGATTACGCTCTCGTGGCCAAAGAGG
>JAMOMS010000184.1 GCA_027067015.1 Campylobacterales bacterium
CCCTGCTACTGCTGGGGGACAAACCCACCAGGGAGATCAAGGATATTTTGGACAGGGTGCAGGAGCGCTACCTTGTCAACTTCTCCCTCTTTCAGTCGCTTCCCGACTACTGGGGGCTGGGCCAGACCTTTCCCGTCATGCCGCTGGATCGGCTCAACCAACGCCCCACCCGCTCCGCCAGCCTCTGGGATATCACCTGCGACTCCGACGGCGAGATCGCCTTTAACATCGACAACCCCCTCTACCTGCACGACGTGGACGTGGAGAAGGAGGAGTATTTTCTGGGCTTTTTCAAGGTGGGGGCCTACCAGGAGGTGCTGGGGATGCGCCACAACCTCTTTACCCACCCCACCGAGGCGATCATCGTTTTCGATGAAGCGGGCCATTACCGCGTTGAGCGGATATTGGAAGCGCAGACCGTCATGGATGTGCTTGAAGATATTGACTACGATACCAAAGAGATTGAACGGCTCATTCGCCAGCGTATCGAGGAGGCGGAGGGGATTGACGAAGATGAGAAAAAAGAGATACTCGGTGAACTTTACCTCTACTTAAGTGAAAACGGCTATCTTAGGACCATCAACTTTTCGGAAGGAGCCTAAGAGGTGCTGTCGGTTTTGAAGATGATCGTCGAGGATTTCCGTTGCGTCTACCGGCGCGACCCGGCGATCCGCTCTCGTTTTGAACTCTTTTTCAACTATCCGGGGATCTGGGCCATCGCCAACTACCGCGTCGCCCACTGGTTCTATCAAAAAGGGTTCAAACTGCTGGCACGTTTTATTATGGGACTCAACCAGCTCATCACCCACATCGACATTCACCCGGCGGCCACCATCGGGCGACGGGTCTTTATTGATCACGGCATCGGGGTGGTGATCGGCGAGACCGCCATTGTGGGAGACGACGTATTGATCTACCAGGGGGTTACCCTTGGAGGCGTCTCCTTGCAAAAGGGCAAACGCCACCCCACCGTGGAGCGGGGCGTGGTGATCGGCGCGGGGGCCAAGGTACTTGGCAACATCACCATCGGCGCCGACTCCAAAATCGGCGCCAACTCGGTGGTGGTGCGCTCCGTACCCCCCGAATCGACCGCCGTGGGCATTCCGGCCAAGGTGGTCACCAAAGGGCGGGACAAAAGCCCCCTTAGCCACAACAAACTGCCCGATATCGACAAAGAGCTCTTTGAGTACCTCATCAAAAAGGTGGCCATTTTGGAACATATCCTGGCCGACGAGCACAAAGAGCTAATCGATGAAGAGAAGCGCCTGGACGAAATCTACGACGCCTTTATCAAATCGATGCGTCAGTAGAGCACCCTCTTTCTTAACGCCTCCCGCACCCTTTGCGCGTCTCATCCGGCGCCGCCTGCATAAAACGCTCCACTCGTCCCTCCTTCTTCCGTAACCTCCCCATCTTAGGCAAAATCAATGAAAAAATGGATAAAATCCCAGAAAAAAAGGGGCCCTTATGCTCTCTCAACGCATCCAGACACTCTCTGAATCTCTTACCATGGCCATCACGGCCCTGGCCCAGCAGTTGCGCGCCGAGGGGCGCGACGTCATGGGCTTTTCCGCCGGGGAGCCCGATTTTGACACCCCCGAGGTAATCAAACAGGCCGCCATCGAAGCGCTCGAAAAAGGGATGACCCGCTACACCGCCGTCGACGGCACCCCTGAACTCAAAGCGGCCATCTGCGCCAAACTCAAACGGGACAACAACCTCGACTACGCCGCCGACCAGGTGATTGCCAGCAACGGCGCCAAGCAGTCGCTTTTCAACCTCTTTCAGGCGGTAATCGACCCGGGTGACGAGGTGATTATTCCCGCGCCCTACTGGGTGACCTATCCCGAACTGGTCCGCTACAGCGGCGGCACCCCCGTCACCATTCCCACCGACGACAGCACCGCTTTCAAAATCACGCCCGAACAGCTCCAATCAGCCATCACGCCCAAAACCAAGATGCTCATTCTCACCTCTCCCTCCAACCCCACGGGCGCAGTCTACTCCAAAGCGGAGCTGGAGGTGCTGGCCGAAGTACTTAAAGGCACCGACATCCTGGTAGCCAGCGACGAGATGTACGAAAAGCTGGTCTATGACAATGTAACCTTCACCGCCGCCGCATCCATCAGCGACGATATGTTTGCGCGCACCGTCACCATCAACGGCCTGAGCAAATCGGTCGCCATGACAGGCTGGCGTTTTGGCTACTGCGCCAGCGCAAACCGGGAGTTGGTCAAAGCGATGAAAAAGCTCCAGAGCCAAAGCACCTCCAACATCAACGCCATCACCCAGTACGCCGCCATCCGGGGGCTTGACGGCAGTGCCGACGCCGATATTGAGCGAATGCGCCGGGCTTTCGAGGCGCGCCGGGACGAAGCAGTGGCGCTCTTTAACGCCATCGAGGGGCTTTCGGTGGTCAAACCCGAAGGGGCCTTCTACCTCTTTGTTAACCACAAAGCCGTCGAAACGGACTCCATGCGCTTTGCCGAAAAACTGCTTGAGAGCGCGGGCGTGGCGGTGGTGCCGGGCAAAGGCTTCGGTGTTGACGGCTACTTCCGCTTCAGCTTCGCCACCGACATTGAAACCATTCGCCAAGGCATCGGCCGGATCGCCGAGTTTGTAGGAAACTACCGCTGAAGATGCAGGCATTTTTGATCTTTCTGGCGGGGGCGCTTTTGCTGGGAGTGATAGGCTATTTCTACCCCACCAAATCCAAACGCACCCCCCTCAACGACCGCGACCTGCGCCAGGGCGATAGCGCGACATGGATCAAAAAAACGACCGGCAAACAGTAGACCATACCCTAACGGGGTAACAGTGAAACGGGGGTACCGTCTCATGGGGAAAAAGGGGCTTTTTCTTTTACTTCTGCTTGACCGGCTTTTGGCCGATCCTTTTGTTACGGACAGCTTCTCTCCCCTCTCTGACGAAGCGGTGCGCAACCCGGCCACCCTGGTCTTTTCCTACGCCCCCCACGAATCCCCCACCCTTTACCAAAAAATCTGGCGCGATTTTTTGCGATATCTGGCCAAGGTCACGGGCAAAAAGGTGATCTATTTTCCCTACCAGACCGCCACGGCCCAACTGGAAGCCATGAAATACGGACGGCTTCACGTCAGCGGTTTTTCCACCGGCATCACCTCCAGGGCGGTCAAAGAGGCCGGGTTTCACCCCTTCGCCGTCATGGCCGACGCCAAAGGGCGCTGGGGGTATACCATGCGCCTTATTACCTATCCGCACAGCCGCATCCGTAGCGTGGAAGATATACGGGGCAAAACCCTTCTGCTGACCGCCCCCAGCTCCAATTCGGGTTGCCGGCTTCCTCTCTATCTTTTACATCATCGCTACGGTATGCGGGAGGGCCGGGACTTCTTTACCCGCTACTCCGGCAGTCACGGCAAATCGATCCGCCAAATCGCCTCTCGCAAGGCGAGCGTGGCCGCCGTGGCCGGGTCGGTTTTGCACCGTATGATCGCCCGGGGAGAGATCAACCCTTCGCAGATTGTCACCCTCTACCGCTCCCGCCGCTTTCCCACCACCGCCTACGGCTACCGCAAAGACCTTGACCCCGTACTGATTCAAAAGATTGAGAAGGCCTTTTTGACCTTTCCCTGGCAAATCAACGGCCGCCCCAGTTCCCTGCAAAAAGCTTTTGACAACAAGGCACGCTTCGTGCCCATTGATTACCAAAAAGATTGGGCACCGGTCAGGGCCCTTCAGGAAGCGGGTAGATAGATACGAAAACGCGCGCCGCCCGGTATATTTTGGGCCGCAATTTTGCCTTTGAGATGCTTTTCGACAATCATTTTGCTCATATACAGCCCCAATCCCGTGGAACCCTTGGTAGAGTAGTAGGCCTCAAACACCCTCTCCTGCATACCCTCCGGCAAACCGATACCGCTATCTTCTATATCAATCACCGCGCCCTCACCCCTTTTTTGGAGGCGAATCTCCAGCCTGCCCCCCTCTTCCATCGCGTCTACCGCGTTTTTGACAAGATTGATAAGCACCTGCATCAACTCATTGCCGTAGAGCCTGAGTGTTACCGGCTGAAGCGTCAAAGAGACCCGAATAGAGCGTTTTTGGAGTATCTCATCCAAAAAATGTAGCGACTTGCGGATCAGCTGGGCCAGCTCAACCTCTTTGGCCTCGCTTTTGGGTTGATAAAAGTGACGAAAATTGTCGATCGTCTCAGACATATACTCAATGCTCTCTTCCATTTTGGCGTAGTGGCTATCCAGGGCTGTCGGGTCATCTTTATCATGCCCGAAACGAAGCCTGGCCACAATGGAGGCGATCTTGTTAATAGGCTGGCGCCACTGGTGGGCGATCATGGGCAGGAGTTCTCCCAGCAGGGCCTGCCTTGACTGCCAAATCAGTTTCTCATGGCTCTCTTTCAGCTGACGTTCATAGCGCTTGAGCAGAGCGTTCATCACCCACGAAAGCCAAAGGGACAATCCCAGTGAAACCAGCCACGAAAGGAGCAACAATAAAAGATTGGTCTTGGCGTCCGCTTCGCCTTTGGCTTCAATCTCTTTCGCTTTTTGGGCTATCTCAGCGCGCACGGCCGTCAGGCGTTCTACCGCCGTCAGATACCAGTCATATGGCGCAATATAAACCGTATAGGCGAGTGTATTAGGGGTTTGAAAAAAACCCTCCACCCGATAATCAAGGGAGGGTTTTTCTACGGAATAAGGGCGCATAATATAGCGGTTTTTGGAATTGGTTATAAAAAAATAGCCGTTTTCAAAACGGGCGTTGTCGCGGATATAGGCCAAAATCTCCTCCCGCACAAAGCGCTTCATGTATCGCAGGTACTCTCCCGCCCCGATATAGAGGTTCAAACACCCCACCTTCTTGACATAGGAGATTTTGTAGTACATCTGTTTGGGTGGCCGGTTGGGCAGGTACCAGTAATAATCCACAAACCCCTCGCCCCGTTTCCGAATTACCCGCTCAAACTCCCGTACAATCGGTTTTCCGTTAAGATCACGAATGTCGCGGATATTGGTCCCCATCATCCGTTCATCCGGATGAAGCAGGACATTGCCCCGCATATCAATCATAAACAGATACCCAAGATCCTTCTCAAAACGGATCTTTCTGAAAGCTTCAACCAGCAGTGTTTCGCGGGCTTTTGCCGACATACCGGCCCCATAGCGGCACAGGTTGTCGGCCACCGCCGCGACCAGCCGGACAATCCGTTTGGCGTCTTTTTTGATCTTCTGACTGCCCCTATTGTCGTAATAGCGCACAAATCGGGCCAGACTCTCCACCTTCTCTTTTAAAAGGTTCTTCTCAATCTCCATGCGGGTCCACTCATACCGCCTAAGATCCCGAATCTGCTCCTGTTTGCCGAGATAGAGAAGAAAAAGGTGCGAGAGGCCGCCGTACAGCAGGAGCGAAAGCAGGGGAAAAATGACCACCAGCAGTGTCAGATAGCGCCCGGAAACCCGTTTTTTGAATAGATGCTCAAACCGACCCGACATAATACCCCACGCCGCTACGGTTTTTCAAAAAACCGGGCGGCAGTTTTTTGCGAAGGTGCTTAATAAAAGAGCGGACGGCGTTTTCTGTCGGCACCTCATCCTCCCAAAGCGCGTAGAGGTTGTCGTAATCGACAATCCGGCGGTGGTATAGCATGGCCAGGAAACGGCACTCCTTCCTGGTCAGCTCCTGCGCCGTCGAGCCGTAGTGCACTTTCCCGGCCGCCTCGTCCAGCGCAACCCCTTCTCCCAGCTCCAGCCAACCGGGAGAAAAATCGGCGTTGAGACACTCCAACAATTCATAGAGTTTGCGGGTGGTAAGGGGTTTGACAATATATTTATCCAGTCCCAACTCTACCGACTCCAGCAGATAGTCGGTACGGGTATAGGCCGAAATGACGACTATGGGAAGCTCTTTACTCTCTTTGCGGATCTTTTTAATCAGCCCTATGCCGTTCATGCCCGGCAGTTCAATATCGACCAACAAAGCGTCAACAGGCTCCTCTTTATAGATCCGCCAACCCTCTTCGGCTGAAACAGCCGTATGGATTTTGGCAAAAAACTCTTTTAAAAGCGAAGCGATATTGTTCAATACATCCGGCTCATCCTCAACAAAAAGGAGGCGTTTATCGCGCAAATAGTCATACATAAAAGTAATTATAGCATCTAAAGAAAGGGAAAGAAAAAAAGGGAGGGGCCGGCGAAAGCCGGCGAAAGATTATTTGTCTCGCAGTCCCAAAGCGGTAATAAGCTGGGTATAGCGGTCGTAATCTTTATTTTTAAGATAGCGAAGCAGACGTTTGCGCTGACCGACCAGTTTCAAAAGCCCCAGGCGGGAAGAGTGATCTTTCTTGTTCTCTTTGAGGTGTTCGGTAAGGTACTTGATGCGCTCGGTAAGCAGTGCGATCTGTACTTCGGGAGAACCGGTGTCGTTGTCACCGCGTCCAAACTCTTTGATAATTTCGGATTTTCTTGCCGAATCCAAAGCCATTGCTGACCTCCTGATTGGTGTATTGATGCTCTTTTGACTCTTTTTCGAGCGCGTAAAGAGTGCGCAATTATACACAACCCGCCTTAAAAAAGCAAAAATTTACTAAGATTTGACTACAATGAATCCAAAAAAACGGGGAGAATGTATGCTGTTAACCCGCGCGAGCGAATATGCCCTGCTCTCTTTGGCACTCATCGGCGAGAGCGGCGAGCCCAAAGATGTCGAGAGTCTCTCAAAACAGCTTGACATCTCCAAAAGCTTTCTGGCCAAGATCCTTCAGGGACTGGCCAAAGAGGGCATTTTGGTCTCCTATAAAGGGGCCCGGGGCGGTTTCGCGCTGAATCGTCCGTTTGCGGAGATCTCTATTCTGGAAGTGATCGAGGCGGCGGAGGGCAAAAGCCCGTCGGTTTTCGAGTGCTCTCCCGCCCAATCCTGTTGCCCCAGCGACCGGGGGGGTTCTTGTGTCATCTGGCCCTTTTTGAACCGTCTGCAACACCGCATTGACGACTTCTTGGACGGCCTGACGCTCAAAGATATTCTCAAACCCTGAGGCGCCCCTTGGCCAAAGCGACACGTACCCGCCTGCTGGAGCGGGCCCTCCCTTTTTTACAAACCCTCTCCAGGGCCAAAGATTTAACCGTTGTTGCCCTGATTGTCGCCATTTTGGCCATTATCATCGTCCCGCTTCCCAGCCCCGTGCTGGACTTTTTCCTGACTGTTTCCATCGCCGTGTCGGTGTTGATGATTCTCATCTCGATCTTTATCGAAAAGCCCACCGACTTCACCACCTTTCCCACGCTGATTTTGCTTATCACCCTCTTTCGCCTCTCGCTCAACATCGCCACCACCCGCGTCATTCTCTCAAGAGGATACGAGGGGCCCGAAGCGGTCAGCGACATCATCGTGGCCTTCGGCAACTTCGTGGTGGGCGGCAATATGGTGATCGGGCTGGTGGTCTTTACCATCATTGTCATCATCAACTTCATGGTGGTCACCAAAGGCTCCACCCGGGTCGCCGAAGTGGCCGCCCGCTTCACACTGGACGCCATGCCGGGCAAGCAGATGGCCATCGACGCCGACCTCAACGCCGGACTTATTGACGAAGCCGAAGCCAAACGGCGACGGCAGGAGATTATCCAGGAGGCCAGCTTCTACGGCGCCATGGACGGTTCAAGCAAATTTGTCAAAGGCGATGCGGTGGCGGGGATCATTATTACCGTTATCAACATCATCGGCGGCCTGCTGATCGGGATGTTTCAGTTTGATATGCCCCTGGCCGACGCCGCCCACACCTTTACACTGCTGACCATCGGCGACGGGCTGGTGTCGCAGATTCCCGCCCTCATCCTCTCCACCGCCACCGGCATCATCATCACCCGCGCCTCCAAAGAGGAGGAGAAGAACTTCGCCGAAGGGGCGATCAACCAGCTGGTCAAAGAGTACAAAACCCTCTATATTGTGGGCTTTATTCTTCTAGTCTTTGCCCTGGTACCCGGCCTGCCCACCCTTTCGCTTACCTTTGTGGGGCTCCTGTTTACCCTGATGGGATACCTGATCCAAAAACAGCAGGGCGAAAGTCTGACCAAACTGATCACCGGCCAACCGGCCGGCCCCGTTATGACGGATGAGGGCGCCGACAAAGAGCGCCACCCCGCCACCCCGAAAGGGCCGACCAAAGAGGAGGAGGAAGCGGCGCTGGAGGATATTTTGAAGGTGGAGATGCTTGAGCTTGATCTGGGGTATCAACTGATCAAACTGGCCGACACGGGACGGGGCGGCGACCTGCTGGAACGCATCCGCTCCATGCGCCGAAAAATCGCCGCCGATTACGGCTTTTTGATGCCTCAGGTACGCATCCGCGACAACCTGCAACTCTCACCCAACGAGTACCAGATACTGCTCAAAGGCGTAGAGATAGGCCGGGGCGAGGTCTATGCCGACAAATTTCTGGCCATGAACAGCGGCTTAGCTACCGAGGAGGTTGAGGGTATTCACACCAAAGAGCCCGCTTTCGGCCTTGACGCCATATGGATCGACGCCGACAAAAAAGAGGATGCCATCATCAAAGGCTACACCGTCATCGACCCGGCCACGGTAGTCTCAACCCACATGAGCGAACTGGTCAAAAAACACGCCGAAGAGCTCTTGACCCGCCAGGAGGTGCAGTCTTTGCTGGAAAAACTCAAAAAAGATTACCCCGTCGTTGTCGACGACGCCCTCAAGGTCGCTTCCCTCGGGCTCATTCAGCGGGTACTCAAACAGTTGCTTCACGAGCGTATTCCCATCAAAGATATGGTCACCATCTTAGAAACCGTCGCCGACGTGGCCGAATATACCAAAAGCGTTGACCTGATTGTCGAACAGGTCCGCGCGCGTCTAAGCCGTGTGATTACCTCCCTTTATAAAGACAACGAGGGGGTCATCAAACTGCTCACCCTCAACACCGCCACCGAACAGCGCCTGCTTGACCACCTGCGCGAAACCGACGGCACCCGCCAGCTTCTTCTGAATGTGGGGCAGATTAATCAAGTGGTCGAAACCGTCAGCGCCGAAGCCCAGAAAGTCCTGCAAAAGGGCATCGCCCCGGTGGTCTTGATTGTCGATCCCATGCTCAGAAAGCCGCTGGCGGAGATTTTTGAGCGGTTTGGGTTGGAGATCGTGGTGCTCAGCCACGCCGAAATCGACAGTGACGCCCGCTTTGAGGTGCTGGGCAGTGTCGAGATTGATCTATAACATTATCGCAAGGAAGCAACAAGATGCAAAAACCCGAAAGTCTCTACCACCTCTCCCACACCGACCTGGACGGCTACGCCTGCCAGTTTCTGACTCACCTCTGTTTTGAGCGTATCACCTACCAAAACAGCAACTACGGCGACGAGATCGAAGGGCGCCTCAAAGTGCTTTTTGACGCCATGCTCACCGACAACGCCCGCCATATTCTTCTGCTCATTACCGACCTCAACCTCTCGGTTGAGCAGTGCCGACACATAGAGAATCAGCTTGAGAATCTGCGCAATCTCAAATCCAACACCCGTATCGACGTACAACTGCTCGATCACCACGCCAGCGGCGAGGAATCAGCCAAAACCTTTGAGTGGTACTATCTGGACACCGCCCGCAGTGCCACCCAAATCACCTACGACTGGTTAAACAAAACCTTTGCCTGCGAGACGCTCAAACCGTGG
>JAMOMS010000185.1 GCA_027067015.1 Campylobacterales bacterium
ATTATCTGGAGAAGAGGTAAAAAAGCAGTGAAAGGACAATAGAAACAAGCATCGAGGTTGCAAGCGGAAAGTAAAAGATAAAGTTTTCTCGCCGAACAATAATATCACCGGGAAGTTTCCCGACAAATGAAAACAAAAGACCGACCAGCACGAGTACCGCTCCCGTGCCGATCAGCCACTTACCCAGCTCGGGCAACTTAGATCTCCTGAAGCTCCCTTAGTTTTTCGGGATCCATCGCTTTGGCCCGGTACATCAGCACCGGAATAAAAATCAGCGATACAACCACCGCCGCCACGGTACCGGAAATGAGCGCCACGCCCAAACCGCCGAAGATCGGGTCGGAAGCCAGTAGGGCAGAACCCAGAATAATGGCGATGGCCGTAAGCATAATCGGTTTGGCCCGCGTGGCACTGGCTACGGCGATGGCGTGCTGTTTGTCAAACCCTTTTTCTAACATCAGCGCTTTGGCAAAATCGATCAGCAATAGAGAGTTCCGTGAGCTGATACCCATCAGGGCGATAAACCCAATCAGCGACGTGGCGGTTAGGAAGAAGGTGTGCTCCGTCACCAGATCAGCCACCCAGTGGCCGATAATAACCCCGATAATCGAAAGAAAACTTCCCGCAAGCACAATCCCGCTGATGGTAAAGTTTTTGTAATAGACCACCAGCAAAAGGAAGATCAAAATCAACGCCGCGATAAACGCGGCGCCAAGATCACGGAAGGTATCCAGGGTTACCTTCATCTCACCGTCCCACTTCAAATCATAAACCTCTCCCGTTTTCTTGTCGGTCAGACGGAGGTTAAAAAGGTAGTCGGTCGTTTCAATATCGTAATCTTTGGCAAGCTCGTTCATGATCTTCTCCCGCGCGTCAAGAAGCGGGTAAACCTGGCTCACCAGGTCGGTTTCAGCCGTTACGTTGATCATGCGGCGCAAATCTTTTTGCATGATGGTGGGTGAGGCGGGCACCTCCCGAATATCCACAACCTCATTCACCGGCACCAACATCCCCTTGCGGTTCATCAGTTTCAACTGGGCCAGTTTGGTCTCCAACGCCTGGCGACTATGGTCACGCAGGCGCCGAGTCTTATCGCTCAGGCGCACAAACAGCCCGATCTGATCGGGATAGTCTTTGCTGTTTTTGTGGGCAACCACCATCCCCTCAAAGGCCAGGTACAAAATTTTATTTACCTGTTCTACGCTCAGCCCCGATCGGGCGATCTTGTCGGAGTTGGGAATCAACTCAAACTTTTTGTAAGGATCGTCCGCCATCACGTTAATATCAACCAGTCCGTCGGTCTTTTTAAATATCCCGGCCACCCGCTCGGCCAGCTTGTAAATGCCGTCATAGTTTTTGCCGTAAATTTCGGCCACTACCGAAGCAAGCGTCGGCGGGCCGGCTGGCTGTTCAATCATCTCGATCACCGTGCCGGGCACCAGCTTCTCGCAGTTGGCCTTGATGGTCGGACGCAGGCGGTGGACCATCATAAACGATGGTTCTTCCCGCTCATGTTTATCGGTCAGGTTAATCACAAGCTCCGCCTCATTCTCGCTGTTTTTAAACGCCGAACCCTTCACAAGGCCGGCGTAATCAAGCGGCGCGCCCTGCCCCAAATAGACTTCTATATCGGTAATCTCTTTTTCATGGCGCAAAATCCCAACCGTACACTCCGCCACGCTTTTGGTCTGCTCAATGGAACTGTCGGTGGGTGTATGAATATAAATACTGTAGGTATTGGCGCTCTTGCCCGGAAGCATCTTGGCCAAAACAATCTTGGTCGGAAGCATCATCACCGACCCGGCCAACGCCACCAGGGTCAAGATAATCACCAACCACTGCTTGGATGAAGAACCCAGGATATTAAAGACAAACTTCTCAAACTTTTTCATGCCTCTTTACCTCCCTCGCCCTTCTCTTTCTGCCAGTGGTGATGGTGATGGTGCATATGCGGCTTTTTAAGTAACAACCGTCCCAGATAGGGAGTAAAAATATAAGCCACAACCAGCGACGCCACCAGGGCGACCGGCACATTGGCCGGAATCGGCTTCATGAACTGCCCCATCATGCCGCCGACAAACGCCATGGGCACCATGGTCAAAATAATCGCCAGTGTCGCGATGTTGGTCGGCGCGCCGATCTCGTCGGTCGCTTCCACCAAAATATCATCCAGCGGTTTATCCACCGCATCGTGCGCGTGCATATGGCGGTGAATGTTTTCAATAACAATAATCGCGGCGTCCACCAAAAGCCCCAAAGAGAGTAGGAACGCAAACAGGGTAATCCGGTTAATCGTCTGGCCGCTGATATAGGCTATAAAAAGGGTAATGGCCAAAATGGCCGGTACCGTCAATGTGACAATCAACGACTCTTTCCAACCCAAAAAGAAGATCAGCATCACCGAAATAATGATAATGGTAATAAAGATATGATCAACCAGCTCATTGACCGCGTCGTTGGCCCGTTTGCCGTAATCACGCGTAATGATAAAGCCGATCCCCATCTTCTCCAGTTTGGGCCGGTACTGCTCCATTTTTTCCTTGACCTCATTGGCAATAACCACCGCGTTGGCCCCCGCCAGTTTGCCAAGAGTTAGTGTCACGCCGTTTTCAAGAGGCGTGAACTTGTCACCCTTGTGTTGGGTCATCTGCACGCTTTTAAAATTTTGAATATCGGTACCGTCGGTAATTTTGGCCACGTTTTTCAGATAGATGGGCGAACCCATATACTGAGCGACAATCAGGTTTTCCACGTCCCGAATGCTCTCAATGGCGTTTTTAACCCCGAAAATCACCAATTTATTATCTTTGGTGCGGCCTTTTACGTCAGGCACATCCACGGCCAGCGCTTTGAGCGCCTGCACAATTTGACCCATTGAGAGGTGGTAACCCGCCAGTTTGCCCAGATCCACTTCTATGTTGTACTGCTCTTTTTTTGCCCCTTTGATCTCCGTTTTGGAGACATTTTCTATGCGGTTGAGATCCTGCTGAATCTCCCGAACCACTTTAAAGAGGCGAATGTCGTCGATTTTGGAAGGATCTTTCTTATAAAAGGTAATACCGACAATCGGAATGTCAATATCCACGTCAAAGGGCTTAATCAACGGTTTCATCGCCCCTTTGGGCAACTCATCCATATGTTGATAAACCTTGTCGTAAAGATTCTGGTTGGCTGACTGGCGATCTTCGCCGATATAGTACATCACGTTGACCACACCGACATTTTCCATGGCAATGCCGTAGATGTGCTCAATACCCTTAATCTCCCGCAAACGCCGTTCCAGGGGATTGACAATAATATTCTCCACCTCACGCGGCGACGCCCCCGGCATCGGTACAATAATGGTACCGCCGGATACGGAAATTTGCGGATCCTCCTCCCGCGGCATCACCTCCAGCGAGATGTAGCCGATTATAAGTAGGAAAGCACCCAGAATCGGCGTAAGAGGATTGTGCAGGAAGCCTTTGGCCAGCTTACCCGCAATATCCTTGACCTGATAGGTTGACTTGTGCATCATTTGCCCTTTTTATTTCGTCACCGTCACCTGGGCATACATGCCCGGATAGACCGGTTTGCCTTTATAATCAAATGAGACTTTCATTCTAAACTGGTGGGTCATCGGGTTGGAGCTGGGAATAATGGCAAACACTTTACCCTCTCCCTCATAGCCTATTGAAGGAATCTCTACCTTTACCTTCTGTCCCACCTTCACGTTGATCAGGTCACTTTCCGAAATCTCGGTCATAATCTTCAGGCGGCTCAAGTCGGTCAATACGATCGCGGGCATACCCGGAATGGCCATCTCTCCCGCGTTGATCCGTTTTTGTACCACCACCGCGTCATTGGGCGCGCGCACATCCAGGTACTTATACTGGTTTTTGACCTCTTTGAGCTTGGCTCTGGCCTGGGCCACCTGCTTTTGGGCAATCTCAATCATCGCCTTGGTGTTTTTGGCCGCCAATTGAAGGTTTTCCAACTCATATTTACTGACCATCCCCTTTTTAAAAAGCCGTTCATGGCGTGCCAGGTTGGTCAAAATATTGTTGTATTGGTTTCGGTTCATCTGAAGCGCAAGCTCCGCCTGTGAAATCGCCAACTCCACCTGTGACTTGGCGCTGTCAATCTCTTTGGAGTCAATCGTATAGAGCAACTGCCCTCTTTTAACCCGCTCTCCCTCTGTCACGTAGACATTTTTGACAAAACCCATATAGCGGCTTGTCATCATCTTCTGGTTGTCAGAAACCACACTCCCCGTCAAAATCAGATCGCCGGCGTTCAGCGCCATCGCCGCCAGCGCAATCAAAAACGCGAACTTTTTCATTGGATTCCTTTATTGATGATATTTTCCAGTTCAAAGACCGTATTGTTGCGCTCAAAGCGCGTCTTGACCAGAGCCAAAACCGCCTGAATCTCTTCACTGTTTTTAATCAGCACGTCATTAATGGACATCAGCCCCTCTTTATAACGGCTGTAGTAGTTCTCATAGACCCGCTTGGTAAACTTGACCTTCTCGCGCAAAGAGGCGATATCATACTCTTTGCTCTTGATAGAGGTGATGATCTTATCAATCTGCAGGGCGATCCCTTTTTTGGCCAGGTCGACCTGATGACGCATCTTCATGCTCTGGATTTTGGCTTTCTCATACTTTGACTTGTCAATAAAACCGTTAAAGATGTTCCACTTTAACTGCACTCCGACCGTATAGGCGTCTTTGTCGGTAAAGTCGTTCATAAAGGTGTTGTCGGCACTGCCGTACTCGGCAAAAGCCCCCACCTGCGGAAGAAAACTCGCTTTCTCCACATCCACCGCCAAATCGGTTACCTCCAGCCCCATATGAGCCTTTTGAATATCAATATTGCGCGCGAGCATCTGATCTTTGGGCATTTTGGGCATCGGCACGTCATTATCCAAGGTTACAACGGAATTGACCTTGTCATCAACCAAAAAAGAGAGATACTGGTAAGCCAGGTCACGGTTGAGTTTGGCCTGGTTGATCATACGAAGCACATCAGCCTTTTTCGTTTTGACCTGCAACAGGTCAATATCAAGCGCGTATCCCTCTTCTACCATACTTTTAACGGTGGCTTCAAGCTCCTCAATATTGTGCAATATGCGATTGAGGTTTTTAATAAAGTTCTCAACCAAAGAGATATTGTAAAAAGTTTTACGGGTCTCAAACAGCTTCTGGTTCAAAACCTTCTGCCGATCAAGTTTGCTGATTTGGGTCATCTTGTTGGTAATCTGACCGTAACGCATCAACTTACCGCCCACAAAAAGCGGTACCTGATACTGAAGTTTTTCCTGAAAATGGTTTCTGGCCCCCGGATAGTTCAAATCCTCAGGCGCCATATCCAACATCCGATTCGCCATGGCGGGATTGCCCATCATCTGCGAAAAGGCGCCAAAATCCCCGCCCGACATCTGCATCGCCTGACCAATGCCTCCCAAAAAGTCGGTAAAACCAAAATCTCTGAAGGTGGCTTCACGACTTTGGAGTTTAAAACCAAAGACGTTACCGGCGTCATTGGAGCGTAATGCGTTCATGACCAAATCGAGCCGTCCGAAGTTGTAACCGACCGCTTCACGGTGCTCCATCTGGCGCATCTGCACATCTTTTTCGGCCACCTTGACTTCCAGGTTGTTTTCCCTGACAAGCTCCAGTGCGTGTTCAAGCGTCAGGTTCTCCTGCGTCGCCATCAACGGCAGACTGCACAAAGCGACCCATAGCAATCTTCTCATCCCCGCTCCTTCCATATTTTGGGATACAAGCCCGTCATTTTATAAAAATTTTGTTTAAATTGGTAAAAAAACCGCCACATCAAAGTATCACGTACTTGACATAAACCGACGCGCTCAAGCTGTCAAGCTCCCGCAGGACCTCTTCTTTCACATCATTATCTACCAAAATGACCGCCAGGGCCATCCCCTTTTTATCCCGTCCCAGACGAAAATCTGCAATATTGACATGATGCTTGGCCAAGATCTGCCCCACATCACCGATCACACCGGGCACATCGGTATTTTTAAACAGAATCATCCGTCCTTTGGGTTCCACATCCAGCGTAAAGCCGTTGATCTCCACGATTCTTTGGACATTTTCATTAAAGATCGTACCGGAAATCTCCATGACTCCCTGCTCGGTTGTTAAACGCAACGTGATCTTGTTTTTAAAAGGCCCTGTTGCGGGAAACTGCTGTTTATGTATCTCAATGCCCCGCTCATTGGCGACGAACTCGGCATTGACATAGTTGATATTCTCACCCAACGACTCCTTGAGCGCGCCGACCGCGGCAAACGTAGCCAAAGAGTCAATATACTCGCCAATCTCTCCCTCACCCGTAATCTTAAGAGATTTAATCACACCGGCATTGGCCTGCGCGGCCAGGAAACCGATCTTTTGCATCAACTCCAGATAGGCTTTGGCGTACTCGGGAATCTCGTTTTCCCGAATGGGCAGGTTCAAAGCGTTGGGATAGCTGATGCCCCGTGCCGCGGACAACGCCTGCTGAGCCGCCTGGGTGGCGATTTTATATTGCGACTCATGGGTATTGGCGCCAAGATGCGGCGTCACGGTCACATTGTCAAGTTCAAGCAGGGGATGATCGGTTGCGGGCTCTTTGGAAAAGACATCTATGCCGGCAAAGCGGATTTTGCCGCTTTTGAGTCCTTCCAGCAGCGCCTCTTCGTCATACAATCCGCCCCGGGCGCAGTTAATCAGCACCACCCCCTCTTTCATCTTCGCAATCTCCTCTTTGCCGATCATCCCGATAGTCTCTTGATTTTTTGGGGTATGGATGGTTATGATGTCGCAGGCAAGAATATCATCAAAGTCGGTGGTATACTCCACCCCCAAATCGGTCGCTTTTGAGGGATCGATATAGGGATCGTATGCAATCACATCCATCTCAAACGCTTTGGCGCGAATCCCTACCCGACTTCCGATATTTCCAAAGCCGATAATTCCCAACTTCTTATCTTTAAGCTCATAACCGTACCATTTTTCGCGTTTCCAGACACGATCAAGTTTGAGGTGGTTATGGGCGTAGGGGAAAGCGCGCATACAGCTAAGCATATGGGCCATGGTCAACTCCACGGCGGCAATGGTATTGGCCGTGGGAACGTTCATCACAATAATACCGCGTTTGCTACACCCCTCAATATCCACATTGTCCACCCCCACACCGGCTCTTACCAGCGCCTTGAGGTTGACGGCGGCATTCAAAAAGGCTTCATTCACCTCCGTTGAGCTTCGCGTAATGGCAACATCCGCTTTTCCAATCACTTTTAAAAGCTCATCTTTGGGCAGGTCAGCCACATTGATATACTCAATATCAGACTGCTCGGCCAACATCTTCAAGCCGCTTTCATGTATATGGTCACACACCATAATGGTTCTTTTTTTCATCCGTTGTCCTTTTGCAAACTAATTTCAAACTCCCGCAATTTTTCCATAATCTTTCGCAATCTTTTTTGATCCGTCTCATGTAATATCAAAATACCGTCACTCCTTTTACGTAACAGTACATAACGGCACCCTTCGCTATCGAGTATTTGACGAAGGCAGAAAGCTTTATAGGCATCCAGATGCCGAATAGTGTAAGCGTCTTGCCGTTTTTTGGCGGAAGATTGTTTCAAAAGCGGGAGAGCCATCTCCATTTCGGTGACGGGATAGGAGAAATCGGGTTTTTCTTTTTTGGCCAGCTTTTTTAGCCAGCTGATCTTATTTGCGTCTGCCTTGGACGTTTTCTCAAAAGCGTCCGTATGCGTGTTTGGCGCCGGCTTCTCAAGCGTGTCACTTTCGGCATACCGGTAAAGCGTCGCCAACAGCGCACCGACCGCCAATGTCGATATCATCCCAAACAGGAGAATCAACAGGCGGTTCATCTTTTATGCTCAAAGACGGTCTTTGATAATATCCCCGATGGTCAGACGATCTTCACTCTCATTAAACGCGTGCAATGCATCACGCTCTTTTTGGCGCTCCAGTCTTCTGACGGAGAGGCGAATTTTGTTGGAAGCGGGGTCAAGCATCACAATCACCCCTTCAATCTCATCCCCTTTGTTGAGCTCTTCCATGTTCAAGGGGGCGACATCTTCTTTGCGAATCAACGCGTCCACACCATCTTCCAGCTCGACAAAAAGACCGAAGTCTTTAATATCTCGGATCTTTCCGCTGACAATATCGCCCGTCTTGTGTTCAGAGGCAAAACGATCCAAAGGACTCTCTTCCAGCGCTTTTTTGCTCAGACTGATACGCTCTTGCTGGGGATCGATCTTGATAATTTTGACCTCAACCTCATCCCCTTTATTCAACATATCCTTGGCTTTGGCCCCTTTTTCCCAGGAGATATCCTGATTATGTAACAAACCTTCGACTTTACCGATACGAACAAACGCGCCAAAGTCGGTCAACGTGGTCACGGTACCTTTTACAATCTCACCCTCTTTGTGCTGTTGCAAAAACTCTTCAAAAGGCTTGGGCTGAAGATTTTTGTATGAGACACGCAAGCGTCGGGTTTCGGGATTGATCTCAATCACTTCCACATCAATCTCGTCACCCACGTTCAAGTAATCTTTGGGGTTTTTAATATCCTTATCCCAAGAGACTTCCGAAACGTGCAGGAATCCTTCGATATCGTTGCCAAGATCAACAAAGGCGCCATAGGGCTCAATGTTGCTAACCGTTACCTTGATGGCATCACCCTCTTCCAGTTGATCGACAATCTCTTCCCACGGATCGGGCATGGTCTGTTTGACAGAAAGCGAGAGGTGACGCTTCTTGGGATCATACCCGATGGCTTTTACCTCTACTTTATCTCCCTCTTTATAAAGGGTGGCGGGATTGACGGGTCCTTTGTAGCTGATCTCGGTATAGTGAACCAGTCCTTCAACACCTCCGACATCCACAAACATTCCGTAACTGGTGATCTTCTTGATCTCACCCTCGACCACCTTGTCCTCTTCCATCAGCTTCTCTACAATCTCCTTGCGGATTTTGCGTTGCTGATCCAGGTACTTTCTACGGGAGATCACAATGGAGTCACGATCTTTATCAAGTTTCAAAATCACCGCTTTGATCTCTTTGCCGATCGGGTTTTTGCCCATGGCAAACGCCGCCTGACTCATCGGCATGAAATATTCGACATTTTCTTTGTCAATAACAAAATAGCCGCCGCGGTTTTTGCGAATCACTTTGCCTTCAACCACCATCCCTTCCGCAGTTTCGGCGTGCTCTTCAATAAATTTGCGCACATTGGCTTTGCGAATCGCCTTCTGGTAAGACGCCTGGGGACGCTCGTTTCGATACCCGGTAATCACGACAGGAATCGTATCACCGACTTTGAAGCGTACATTTCCCTCTTCATCCCGCAGTTCATCCAGATAGACCACAGCTTCCTGCTTACGACCCACATCCACAAGCGCCTGACCGTCATTTTCACGAATCTCTACGATCACACCGTCGGTTATACTGCCGCCCTGCTCCTTTTTCTCAAACGCGTCAAGCATCGACGCGAAGTCTTCCTCCATGTTGTCAAACTCTTCCATTGAGGCCTTGTCCATTACCTGTTCCTTCCGTTTTCGGGCTCCTTTCGGGTCACCCGTGATTTTT
>JAMOMS010000186.1 GCA_027067015.1 Campylobacterales bacterium
AATCTACGATCCTGTTCAAAAGGCCCATCTGGAGCTGATTGATACCGATGGGGCTTATATTGAACTGATTGAACCGGCAGAAGAGGGCTCATTTACTTGGAACTTTTTACAAAAGGGAGGCGGTTTTCATCATATCTGCTATCAAGTCGCCTCGGAAGAGGAAGCGCGTCAAGCCGTTATGAAGGGGCGAATGGTGATGGCGCTTGGGCCGGTCGAGGCACCGCTGTTGAACGGGCAGGTGCTCTTTGCCCGCAACCGCAACCGGGAGATGGTGGAGTTTGTATGGCACGGGTAGCGATTGTCGGGGGCGGCGGGTTTGCCAAAGAGGTTATTGAGGTGGCGCGGATGCTTGGCCATGAGGTGGTAGGGGTTTTTACGCTGGAAAATAGCCTGCCCGATCTACCGCACTTGGGATATCTGGATGAGATGCTGAGCCGACGGGCTGATTATGATGCGCTTTGTTTAGCCGTCGGGGCCGTCAATGCCCGGGGAATTGCCAATCGACGCCGGATTATCGAGCATATCAAAGCCCATGATCTTCCGACCCTTTCGCTTGTCTCGCCTCTGGCGACGGTGGCGTCGGATGTGGCGGTTGGCCAAGGGGTGTTTATCGGGCACGAAGTGCTTATCTCCTGCGATACGCGGATCGGTGATTTTGTTTTGATTAATCAAAGGGCTGTTATCGGGCATGATGTCAATATCGGTGAGAATGTCTCCATTGCGCCGCTAGTTTTTCTGGGCGGCAATGTGACGATTGCGTCCGATACGATGCTGGGAGTGCGGGCTACTGTACGGCAGGGGATATGCATTGGTCGAGAGTGTGTGGTGGGAATGGGCTCATTGGTCATTAAAAATCTCAAACCCCGTAGTACCACGCTACAGATGCCCAGTAAAATCTACCGGGAGCCGGCTGATGGCTGATCGTCTTTTCCTCTCCCCGCCTCATATGGGAGGGCATGAGCGTCTTTATGTCGAAGAGGTTTTTGACTCAAATTATATCGCCCCGTTGGGGGCGTTTGTCGATCGTTTTGAACAGGCCGTTCGTGACTTTACCGGCGCGTCGGCCGTGACAGCGCTTAGCTCCGGGACGGCGGCTTTGCATTTGGCTTTGCGACTGGCGGGTGTTGGGAAGAAGGATCGTGTGGCGGTTGGGACCTTTACGTTTATCGCTTCGGTCTCTCCCATTCTTTATCAGGGGGCGGAACCGGTTTTTATCGATTGTGACGAGAGTTGGCAGATGGATGTGGGGTATTTGGAGGAGGCGCTTAAAAAAGAGCGACCTAAAGCGGTGATAGTCCCTCATCTTTACGGTCAGGTTGCGGATATAAAACGTATCGCGTCGCTATGTGAGCAGTATGAAGCTGTTTTGATTGAGGACGCGGCTGAAAGTCTTGGGGCTACGTTTCACGGCCGTCACAGCGGAACGTTCGGGGCGTTTGGCGTCTATAGTTTTAACGGCAACAAAATTATCACCACCGGCGGGGGCGGTATGCTGGCGGCTCAAGAGAGAGAGGTGATAGCACGGGCGAAAAAACTGGCGACACAGGCGCGAGAGCCGGCCCCGTGGTATGAGCATGAAGAGTGGGGGTACAACTATCGGCTCAGTAATGTTTTGGCCGCTATCGGCGTGGGGCAGATGGAGGTTTTGTCGCAACGTATTGAAAAGAAACGGCAAATCTATACGTGGTATCGGAAATATATGTCAGATGTCCCAGGGGTATGCTGGATGCCGGAGATTGAAGGGAGTCGGGGTACAAGATGGCTGACGACCTGTACCGTTGAGGGGATGGATCCTGTTGCGGTCATGCGTGCTTTGGAAAAGAGAAATATAGAGACAAGACCTTTGTGGAAACCGATGCATACCCAACCGCTTTTTGCGGGTAGTAAAGTATACGGCGGCCAAAAGAGTGAAACGCTATTTGCCAACGGGCTCTGCTTGCCTTGCGGTACCGCGATGGAAGAGGCGGATGTGGCCGGGGTTGTTGACTATTGGAAAAAGGCATTGACGTGAAACGCGCATGGTTGCGTCCAACCGGTTTGAAACGTGCTATCTTTTTTATCACGGCGGATATAGCGCTTTCGCTATTAAGTTTTTACGGTTCATACCTGCTACGGTTTAACTTCTCTATCCCTGAACTCTTTTTTAGCGGCTTTTGGAAAGCTTTTTTGCTGTTGACGGGGCTTAAAATTACCGCGTTGTGGCTTAAAGGGCAATATCGGATTGTTTGGCGTTTTTACGGTTTGGCGGATGCCAAGCGGATGTTTGAGGCCCACCTGTTTGCTTATGGGATTTTTGTGCCTCTTTTTTATCTGCTTCACGGTGTGATCGGTCCGTTTCCGCGCAGTGTGGTGGTGATTGATTTTCTCTTTTCGTTTGTCCTTTTGATAGGACTGCGTGCCTTTAAACGTCTGGCCCATATGCAGATCTCTCCGCATACCTCACCCCCGGCCGTTTTGGTCGGTACCGCGCCGACGGTCGATATGTTGGTGCGCTCCGCGACGGACGGTACGTTACCTTATGAACCGTTGGCGGCTGTCGTGATGGACAAAGACTATTATGCTGGGTCGTATATCGGCAACGTACCGATCTATACGCTGGCGACACTGCCTGATTTTAGCGAAGATACAGAGACGGTGACGGCCGTTTTGGGCGGAATGGATCAAAACCGTATGGATCGTTGTATCGATCTGCTGGCATCCAAAGGGGTGCGCCGTTTTCAGCGGCTTTATCTGCAGGAGGGTCAGCAAAAAAAGTTGACGGATATCTCTATTGAAGATCTTCTCTCCCGTCCTCCCAGAGACTTTGACCCGGGTGTTGTAGAGCGATTTATTAAAGACAAAGTGGTGTTGGTGACCGGTGCGGGCGGCAGTATCGGCGGGGAGATTTGCCGGCAACTTTTGGCGTTTGGCGCCCGTCAGCTTTTGATGTTGGACCACTCCGAATACCACCTCTATACACTTCATGAAGCGTTAGACGACAAAAGAACGGTGCCTATTTTGCTTTCATTGCTGGAGAGGGAGTTGTTAGAGGAGGTATTGACAAAATATCAACCTCAGATTGTTGTTCATGCGGCGGCATATAAGCATGTGCCCATGTGTGAGGCCAATCCTTCGGCCGCGATCATCAATAACATTGTCGGCGCCATGAACCTTATTGATTTGTGTATTGAGCACCGGGTGCAAAAGGTGGTGAATATTTCCAGCGACAAAGCGGTACGCCCGACCAGTATTATGGGTGCAACCAAACGGGTTATTGAGCTGTATGCGCATAACGTGCCCAACAATCAGACCGATATCGTCTCCGTTCGTTTCGGTAACGTGCTGGGATCAAGCGGTAGCGTGGTGCCCAAATTCAAAGCGCAGATTGAGGCGGGAGGCCCCGTGACGGTAACCCACCCGGAGATGACCCGCTATTTTATGCTAATTTCCGAAGCGTGTCGATTGGTTTTGCAGGCCGCCGCCATTGCCAAGGGCGGAGAGCTCTTTATTTTGGATATGGGAGAGCCGGTTAAGATTGTAGATTTGGCACGGCGAATGATTCAGCTTTACGGCAAGGAAGGGGAGATAGAGATTCGTTTTACCGGTTTGCGTCCCGGTGAGAAACTCTATGAGGAACTACTGGTTTCTGATGCAGAGATGAAAACCAAATATGACACGATCTATGTGGCGGATCCGGGAAAGTGTGACTATGACTTTTTGCTTAAGCAGATTATCGCCCTGTTGCGTTCCGCCGATCAACCGCAAGAGAAATTGCAGTTGATCGTACCGGAATATCACCCTCAAAAAAGCGCTTAAAGCTCCGTTTTGAGCACCGCGCCGTGGGCGGCGTTGCTGACCAGCAGGCTGTAGCGCTTGAGCCAGCTTCCGGGCACCTCTTTTTTCTTGGGTTGCCACCGTTTGCGGCGCTCGGCGATCTCTTCGTCGCTCAGCTTTACCCGCAGGATGTGGGCGTCGACATCCAGTTCAATGATGTCGCCGTCTTCAAGCAGGCCGATGACACCCCCCTCCGCCGCTTCGGGGCTGACGTGTCCGATGGAGGCGCCGTGGGTGGCGCCGCTGAAGCGGCCGTCGGTAATGAGGGCCACTTTGTCGCCAAGTCCCATCCCCATAATGAGGCTGGTAGGGGCCAGCATCTCCTGCATACCGGGGCCCCCTTTGGGCCCTTCGTAACGAATCACCACCACGTCGCCGGCCTTGACCTTGCCGCCCATGATCCCCTCAATCGCTTCGGGCTGGCTGTCAAAACAGACCGCTTTGCCTTTAAATTTTCGCATATGCGGGGCGATGCCCGCGCTTTTGACCACCGCGCCCTCCTCGGCCAGATTGCCGTAAAGAATCGAAAGGCCGCCCACTTCGGAGTAAGGGTTGGTAATGGGGTGGATAATCTCGGGGTCTTTGATCTCGGCGTTTTGGATCCGCTCACCGATCGTCTCGCCGGTGACGGTTTTGGCATCAAGCCTTAGCACGTCGCCCCGTTTGGAGATCTCTTTCATCACCGCACTCACGCCGCCGGCGCGGTTGATATCTTCCATATGAACAGTCGATAACGAGGGGGAGATTTTGGCGATGTTGGCCACTTTGTCGCTCAGCTCATTGATCTTTTTGAGGTCGTAGTCGACACCCGCTTCGTGGGCGATGGCCATCATGTGCAAGACGGTATTGGTACTGCCGCCCATGGCCATATCGACGACAAAGGCGTTGTTGACGGCGTCTTCGTTGAGGATGTCGCGGATGTTGGGGCCCTGGGCCTTGGCCATCTCAACAATCCGTCTGGCCGCCGTGCGGACCATCTCCAGCCGCTCCTCGGTCATGGCCAGCACCGTGCCGTTGCCCGGCAGGGCGATGCCCATCGCCTCGCAGAGCGTGTTCATGGAGTTGGCGGTAAACATTCCCGAGCACGACCCGCCGCCCGGA
This sequence comes from Campylobacterales bacterium, assembly GCA_027067015.1. Taxonomy (GTDB): domain Bacteria; phylum Campylobacterota; class Campylobacteria; order Campylobacterales; family Hydrogenimonadaceae; genus Hydrogenimonas. The sequence goes on from JAMOMS010000186.1 coordinate 4,915, forward strand.
CACGCCTCGCACTCAATCTCATACAGCTCTTCGTCGCTGATCTCCCCCTTGGCCCGCTGGCCCACCGCCTCAAAGGCCGTGGCCAGGTCGACGGGGGTGCCGTCTTTGAGATGGCCCGCGCGCATGGGGCCGCCGGAGACGAAAATGGTGGGCACGTTGACCCGCAAAGCGCCCATCACCATGCCCGGTACGATCTTGTCGCAGTTGGGAATGCAAATAAGCGCGTCAAGCTTGTGGGCGTTCATCACTGTCTCGATGGAGTCGGCGATGATCTCGCGGCTGGGGAGGCTATAGAGCATGCCGTCATGCCCCATGGCGATGCCGTCGTCGACACCGATGGTGTTAAACTCAAAAGGCACGCCGCCCGCCTCACGGATGGCCTCTTTGACAATACGGCCGTACTCCTGCAAAAAGAAGTGGCCGGGAATAATGTCGATATAGCTGTTGGCGATTCCGATGAAAGGTTTGTCGAAATCCTCGTCTTTGAGTCCGGTGGCTCTAAGCAGTGAGCGGTGGGGGGCCCGCTCAAACCCTTTTTTGATGATGTCGCTTCGCATGGCAAACCTTTGGAGAAAAATTTCAAACGATTCTATCGCAAAAGCCCTTTACATCCAAAAAAATTTGGGCTATAATACCGATCCCAAAAGACGCGGGAGTAGCTCAGGGGTAGAGCACAACCTTGCCAAGGTTGGGGTCGCGGGTTCGAATCCCGTCTCCCGCTCCATTTTTGGTACAGATCTTTCTTATCCGTCAAAAGCGCAATCCTTATTTTACGAAAAATAAGAGGTTTTGGCCCGGATGGCGGAATCGGTAGACGCAAGGGACTTAAAATCCCTCGAACATCTGTTCGTGCCGGTTCAAGTCCGGCTCCGGGCACCAGAGGGCGGCATAGCCAAGTGGTAAGGCACGGGCCTGCAAAGCCCTGATCCCCGGTTCGAATCCGGGTGTCGCCTCCAAGCTCTTCAGAAAAAATTGACGGAAACTCTTTCGGGGGATGGCTGAGTGGTCGAAAGCGGCGGTCTTGAAAACCGTTGTAGCGCAAGCTACCCAGGGTTCGAATCCCTGTCCCCCGGCCACCATACTGCCATAGAGGGGTGTCCGAGCGGTCGAAGGAGCACGCCTGGAACGCGTGTGTAGCGCAAGCTACCGAGGGTTCGAATCCCTTCCCCTCTGCCACTTAATCTTCTTCAAAAATCGTCTCATCCGTTACATTAATATCAAACGCGGTCTCTACCGTGCGGTTGCTTTCCGTGTCGGTGACCGTTACGCGCCAGGTGCCTTTGGCCCGTCCGGGAAGAAAACGGTAGTCATAGACCGATCCGTAACCGGGCGGAATGCGGAAATGGCGAATGCGGTCGTCAACGGGGGAGGTGGGAGAGATCCAGTGAAAGGCGACAAAGCGCTCTTTGTAGGTGTCGGAGCGGTCAAGAATATAGGTGCAGTAGATTCTTTCCATGCGTATATCGCACTGCACTTTGTCGGCATGAAGCCAGGAGAGAGGGAGCAAAAACAAAAAGCCTAACCGTTTCACCGCGGCACTCCCGTGAGGGTGGCTACGATGCGGCGGCTTCCGCCGTGCTTTCTGGCTTCAACAAGATAGATACCCTGCCAGGTTCCCAGCGCCAACCGGCCGTCGGTGACGGGCAGGGTGAGCTGGGCGCCAAAGAGCATCGATTTAAGATGGGCGGGCATATCGTCGGGCCCCTCAAGGGTATGGGAAAAGAGGGGATCGCCGTCGGGAATAAGGCGGCGCATAAACGCTTCCGTATCCCGCCGAACGTCAGGATCGGCGTTTTCGTTCAGGCTCAAGGCGGCGCTGGTATGTTGCAAAAAAAGATGCAATAGCCCCCTCTCAAAGCGGGCGATTTCGGGGAGTTGCGCCATAACCTCATCTGTTATAAGGTGGACCCCCCGCCGTTTGGGGGCAAGCCGTAACGTGCTCTGAACAATCTGCATTTAAGCCCCGAAAATGCGTTGAAAAAAGCTTTTTTGCGGGGGCGTCTTGGCGCGATCATCCTGCTCTGAGGGGTTTTCGGGTACGCTTTTTTCGGTTGTTTGGGGGGTGTCCCGCAAGAGCGAGATGCGCTCTTTAGCCTTTTGCAGGGCCTCTTTTTCGCTGGCCGCCATGGTCAGCAAAACCGCCATACGCCGCCCTTTGTGGCTTTCGGGCTTACCGAAAATCCGCACAAACGTGTCGGGGCCGAAAGCCTGCGGGTCAACGTCGACGTGCGGGGTAACACTCTCTTGGGTCGCTTTAAACGCAGCGCTGGCGCCCGGGGTAAAGAAGGCAAACCCCAAAGGCAGACCCAACACGGCACGAAGGTGGAGCGCAAACTCACTCTGGCTTTGGGTAATGAGCGTCACCATCCCCGTATCGTGGGGGCGGGGGCTCACTTCGGAGAAGTAGACCTCATCCCCTTTGACAAAAAGTTCCACGCCGAAAATTCCCCGACCGCCCAGGCCGTCGGTGACGGCTTTGGCGATCTCCTTGGCCTTTTGCAAAGCGGTGGGGGACATGGGCATGGGTTGCCAGCTGAAGATATAGTCGCCGTCTTTTTGCTCATGGCCGATGGGTTCGCAAAAGACGGTTTCGTTTTCGGTGCGGGCGGTTAACAGCGTGATCTCATAGTCAAACCGGACAAACTCTTCGACAATCAGCTCACTGGCGTCTCCCCTGGCCTCTTTGGCGATCTCCCAGCTCTTTTGGATATCCGTGGCGCTGTGGGCGATGCTCTGGCCGTGGCCCGAAGAGCTCATCACCGGCTTGATAACACACGGAAAACCCAGCTCCTCGGCCGCCTTTTCCAGCTCCTCCAGGGTGCTGACAAAGCGGTAGGCGCTGGTTTTAAGCCCCAGCTCCTCGGCGGCGAAGCGGCGGATATTTTTGCGGTTCATGGTTTTGTTGACCGCTTCGGCGTTGGGAATGACGGTAAAGCCCTCTTTTTCGGCCTCGAAAAGCGCGTCGATGCTGATGGCCTCGATTTCGGGCAGAATGTAGTCGGGCCGGACGCGGCGAATGAGGTCAAGTACCTGGGCTTTGTCCTGCATATTGATCACGTGCGCCTCGTGGGCCACCTGGTGGGCCGGCGCGTTGGGATAACGATCCACGGCGATCACCTCCAGCCCCAGGCGTTGGGCTTCGATGGCCACCTCTTTGCCCAGTTCACCGCTACCCAGTAGCATGATCTTGATGGCGTCAGATTTTAGCGGAGCCGAAAACTGCATAGACAATCCTTACAATGTTCTTTGAGGTCTTTTTAAAGAGTAATATATCCAAAAACCGATTAAAAGCGTGAAGATGTGTAAGAAGAGGACCGCCCGAAGGCGGGCCGATTATTAGAGCCGCGCTTCGTAGCGTCGAAGCATATAGAGGCGCTTGAGCAGTTTTTTGCGGGCCGCAATTTTCTGCTTTTTGCGCTTTTCCGTCGGCGGTTCATAGAACCGGCGGGCGCGCGCCTCGGTGACGATGAGGTTACGGTCTACCTGCTTTTTGAAGCGGCGGTAGGCCTCATCGAACGACTCGTTTTCTCGTACGAGGATGCCAGGCATACTGACATCACCCCCTTTCGGTAAAATTTTGAGAGGCGAATTATAGCATAATCTGCTATGATAACCGAAACAAAGCGAAAACGGGAGACAAATATGCAGAAGATTTTCCCCCACTGTTATGATCTTGATAAGCGCTGTTACGATGTTTACGGGCTGAATGAGGATATTTTGATGGAGCACGCGGCCGACGGGATGGCCCGCTATATCCGGGCTTGCTTTGAGAAGGGCGCGCGCGTACTGATTGCGGCGGGGCCGGGTAACAACGGGGCCGACGGCGTGACGCTGGCCCGACTGCTTTGGGGCGATTATGAGGTGGTGTTGCATCTGCCCTACGGGGCGAAATCGGAGATGGCCAAGAGACAGTTGGCGCGTTTTGAGGCGCTGGGCGGGACGGTTGAGGCGCATCTTCCCCAAAGCGCCGATGTCGTGGTCGACGCTCTGTTTGGCGCCGGCTTTAACCGCCCTTTGCGAAAGGAGACCGTGGCGCTGGTAGAGCGCCTTTCGGCAATAAAAGGCCGACGCATCGCGTGCGATATTCCCAGCGGTCTGAATCCCAAGGGCCTGCCCAATCCCGTGGCGTTCAGGGCGGATGTCACGCTGACCATGGGGGCGCTTAAAGAGGCCCTTTTTTCCGATTCGGCCAAGCGTTATACGGGAGAGATTGAGGTGATTGACCTGGGGGTGGCCCGGTCGTTTTATGAGGACCATACCGATACCTTTTTGCTGGAAGCGAAAGATTTTCTGCCGCCCCGTCGGGAGGATCCGGCTTCGCACAAGGGGGATTTTGGCCATTTGGCGGTTATCGCGGGGCAGATGGAAGGCGCGGCCCGGCTCTGCGGGCGGGCGGCCCAGCGCATAGGCGCGGGGCTGGTGACGCTGGTGGCGCCCAAAAGGCCGGCGGGACTGGAAGCGTCGCTCATGCACAAAACGCGCCTGCCGGACAATACGACCGCCATAGCCGTCGGCATGGGGTGGGGCACAGCGGAGACGGCCGGTTTGGAAGGGCTTATAGAGGGCGATGTGCCGCTGGTGATTGATGCCGATCTTTGTCGTTCGGCTCTTGTGAAGAAACTGTTGGCCGCCCCCTCTGTGATTAC
>JAMOMS010000187.1 GCA_027067015.1 Campylobacterales bacterium
CCAAAAAAGCGCCCTGCTCAATCAAGCCGCCGGCATGGCGAAAGGCGGCTTTTCGGTTGATTCCGCTTTCAAGGCGCTGGGACTCAAACCCGATATGGCCAAACAGTTTGCTCCGCTTATTACCGACTACGCCAAAAAGTTCGCGCCCCAAAGCGCTTCTGTGCTTCAACAAGCGCTCAGCGCCGTTCTTTAACCCCTTTTTTTCACCAACACAACCCCCGCCTCCATGTGGGGGGTGTAGGCAAACTGATCAAACAGAGCCGCATCCGCTACCACGTGTGTTTGGTTCAATTCCTCCAGGTCCCTTGCCAATGTTTCAGGGTTGCAGGAGATATAAATAACGGTCTCAAAGCGCGAAATCAGACGCCTTGTATCCTCGTCCAGGCCTGCTCTTGGCGGATCGACCAGAACGGTCTGTAAATCATAGCTTCGCAGATCGACCCCGGCAAGACGCCGAAACGCGCGCCGTCCCTCCAGCGCCTGGGTAAACTCCTCACTGCTCATACGCACAAACGTTACGTTACTAACGCCGTTTTGCAGAAGGTTCTCATGCGCGGCCTGAATGGATCGCTTGGAGATCTCCGTGGCGATTATCTTGTCAAAAAGGGGCGAAAGGGGCAGTGTAAAATTGCCCGATCCCGCGTAAAGCTCGCAAAAATCCCCACGGCCAAACCGCTCGGCTGAACTGATCGCCCAGCTGATCATAGCCCGGTTGACAAAGGGGTTGGGCTGGGTAAAACTCTGCTCGTAGTGGCGGTAGGTCCACTCTCTTTGGCCGATTTTTAGCTTCTCGGTGACATACTCTTTCTCCAGCACCACCTTCTGCTTGCGGCTTCGGCCGATAATTTGCGCGTCCAACTTTTTGGCCAGCGCTTCGGCACGTTTTTGCCACCGCTCATCCAGCGGGCGGTGATAGAGCATGGTTATAAGCGTCTCGCCCGTCGTGGCGGAGAGAAACTCCACCCCAAAAAGACGCGATGAGAGCGTCTCGTCACCATTGACCTCTTCCAAAAGGGACCACATACGCGCCTCAATGGGTTTTAAGACCATCGGACAACGTTGGAGGGTGACAAACCGCTTTTTATCCAAATGGCGCATGGCGTAGTGCGCCCCCGTTTCATCATGGTAGATTTTATACTCGGCGCGGGCCCGGTAGTTGGCCGTGGGAGAGGGAAAAGGGGTAATGGCGCCGTTATAAAAGGGGGCCAAAAGAGTACTTAAACGGGCCGTCTTTTCCGCCAACTGCGCCGGGTAGCGCCGCGCAAAAAGCGAACAGCTTCCGCAACTGCCAAAATGGGGACACTCCATTGCCTCTCCTTACTTGAAACTCTCTACCAGATTGCCAACCAGCAGGTGCCACCCATCCACCAGCACGAAAATCAGAATCTTAAACGGTAGCGAGATCATCACCGGCGGCAACATCATCATACCCATGCTCATCAAAACGGAGCTGACAACCATATCGATGACCAGAAAGGGCAGAAAGATCAAAAACCCTATCTCAAACGCGGTTTTGAGCTCACTGATCATAAAGGCCGGAAGCAGAATCGGCAGGGTGACATCCGCTTCGGTTTTGGGGTTAGGAAGATGGCGAATGCGGTAAAAGAGGGCCAAATCCGCCTCCCGGGTGTTACGGAGCATAAACTGTTTAAAGGGTTCCACGGCCCTGTCAAAGGCCACCTCATAGCCGATCTTTTTGTCCATATAGGGTTTGATGCCCTGCTCATAGGCCTGTTTGCCCATCGGCTCCATAATAAAAAGCGTCAGCACCAACGCCAACGTCACCAGAAGCTGTGTGGGCGGCGTCTGCTGGGTTCCCATGGCCTGACGCAAAAAGGCGAAAACCACAATAAGACGCAAAAAGCTGGTCATCACCAAAATGAGCGACGGCGCCAGCACCAATAGGGTCAGCACCACCACCAAATTCAAGGAGTTGACCAGGTCCTTGGGCTCGGCGGGAGCGCCGATGGT
>JAMOMS010000188.1 GCA_027067015.1 Campylobacterales bacterium
CGGCAAGCCGGTATCGCAGGAGATTCTTTCCCGTCTGCCCATCACGCTGACACTCAATCTGCTCTCCATGACAGCCGTTTTTTTTCTGGCCCTGCGGCTTGGTATTACGGCGGCGTTTGCCCATGAACAGACCAAAGACAGGGCCGTCAAGCAGATTTCGCTCATAAGTTTTGCCATGCCCTCGTTTTACCTGGCGCTCCTGCTCATTCTCTTTTTTGCCCTGAAACTGGGGTGGTTTCCCATTAGCGGGCTTCAAAGCGTGGAGCCTAAAAGCGGGCTTTGGCGCTGGGTCGATTACGCCTGGCACCTGGCATTGCCGCTTTTTGTCATGATCTTTGGGGGCATCGGCGGTTTGACCATGTATGTGCGATCCTTGACACTGGAGATTTTAAAGAGTGACTACATCTTCTTCGCCAGGGCTCGGGGCATAGATGAGGCGACCATTCGGCGCCGTTTTGTACGCCCCAACCTTCTGCCAAGCTTTATTACCATTCTGGGACTCTCTTTGCCCGGGATTATCGGCGGGAGTGTTATTATTGAGAGTATCTTTTCCATCAACGGCATGGGCCTTCTGTTTTACCAGTCGGCCCTGAGCCGGGACTACCCGGTGATCATGGGGATTTTGATTATTACCGCCTTTTTGACGTTGTTGGGTAACGTGCTGGCGGATTTGGCGTTACTTCGGCTCAACCCCTACGCGAAGCGGCATTGAGAATTTTGTAAAAACCCGGGCAAAACCGAAGCGCCCAATAGGGGCGCAAACGCGTCGCCTTACTCCCCAAAGAGCGCTTTGAGGGCGTCGGGGTTGGCGGGTTTGTCCTCCTCGAACCCTTCGACGGTGGCGCCGGCGACGGTGCCGGCCACTTCGGTCAGCTCAATCTGGTAGCCGGTGAGCATGGAAGCGAGGCGAATGTTGATGCCGCTTCGGCCGATGGCCTTGGATTTTTGATCCGAAGGGAGGGTGACGTGGGCTACGTCATCTTCGATCTTGACACTGTTGATAATGGCGGGACTAAGTGCTCTTGCCACGAAAATTTCGGGAATGGGAGAGTATTCGATGCAGTCAATACTCTCGCCGTGAAGCTCCTGGCTGACGGCGTTGATGCGCACCCCCTTCACCCCCACGGTGGCGCCGACGGGATCGACGTTGGGGCTAAGGGCCGTCAGGGCCACTTTGGCCCGCTCACCCGGAATACGGGCCGATTTTTCAATCAGCACCAGGCCGTCCTGGATCTCGGGGACCTCCTGTTTGAGCAGTTCTTCAAGGAATTTGGGCATGGTGCGGGAGATCTCCAGGTGGATGCCGAATTTCTTGTCAATACCCACGTAACGCAAAATTCCTTTGATCGTCTCGCCCACCCTGAAGGATTCGCCCTTGATCCGGTTGCGCTTGGGCAGTACCGCCCGCACTTCATCGATTTCAATGTAGGTGTTCTGCTCGCTGTCAACCCGAGTGACCGGGCCGCTGACGATGGTGCCGATCATGCTTTTGTATTTGTTGAACATCTGCTCTTCGACAAAGCGTTGGATATGAAATTCGATCTCATGATAAAGCGCCGCCGCGGCGCTTCGGCCGTACTCTTCCAGGTTGATCGGCTCGCCGGTCAGCTCGTCGCCCACTTCCGCGTCGGGGTCGATCTCTTTGGCCTCATCAAGGGTGATATATTTTTCGGGCTCCTCCTCCAGGCGGGGGTCGTCGTCGGATACGACGGTAATCTTTTGGCGCAGGATATAGGTTTTGCTCTTTTCGTCAATCTCCGCGTCGTAGTCGCACTCTTGGCAGATGACCCGGCGGGCGGTCTGAATGAGCGCCGTTTTGAAAGCCTCTTTGGCCGATTCGGGCGGCAGGCCCTTTTCATGGGCAATAGAGTCGATAATATCTACAATCTTTTCCATTTCGTGACAGTTCCTTTTTTCTATTGTTTTTCGGGATTTCTTTGAGCGTTTGGAAGATTTCGCGGTCGTTTGAGGCGGTAATTATACTGAAAGCAATCTTTAACATTTATAAAAATTTTACCACTCTTTGGCTATAATCGGGCAACTATGATGCTCTTTGCAATGAGGAAACCGATATGGAACTGAAAGCCGCACGAACCGAACTGAATGCCAAGCCCAAGACGATCACCCTGGAAAAGATCGAAAAAGCCCTGGAAAAAGAGGGGCAGAAGATCTTCTATTTCGACCGCGAAAACTCCCACAAAGACCTGATGGAGATGGTGGAGTATTTCGAGGGCAAGGGGCTGAGTGTCTACTTCCGCGAGATCCGCTACGGCCTGGACGAGAACGACTACCTGTATGAGGTGCACCTGCTGGTGTGACATGAGCCGCAAAACCTTCTACATCGAAACCCTCGGTTGCGCCATGAACGTGCGCGACAGCGAACACATGGTAGCCGAGTTGACCCAAAAAGCCGGCTATGAGCCCGCCGATCACCTTGAAGAGGCCGATCTGATTCTCATTAACACCTGTAGCGTGCGCGAAAAGCCGGTCAATAAGCTTTTTAGCGAGATCGGCAGTTTCAACAAACGCAAGAAAGCCGGCGCCAAAATCGGTGTCTGCGGTTGCACCGCCAGCCATTTGGGGGAAGAGATCATCAAACGCGCCCCCTTTGTCGATTTTGTGCTGGGGGCCAGGAACGTCAGCAAGATTACCGACGTCATCCACCGCCCCAAGGCGGTGGAGGTGGATATTGACCACGACGAGAGCCAATACGCCTTTGGCGAGTTTCGCGCCTCTCCTTACAAGGCTTATGTGAATATCTCCATCGGGTGTGATAAAAAGTGCACCTTCTGCATTGTTCCCCATACCCGGGGGGAGGAGATCTCCATCCCCGCCGAATTGATTGTGCGCGAAGCCCGCAAGGCGGCCGAGAGCGGCGCCAAAGAGATCTTTTTGCTGGGCCAAAACGTCAACAACTACGGCCGGCGTTTCAGCGGCGAGCACCCCAAGACCACCTTTACCGACCTGCTGAAGATGGTCAGCGACATCGAGGCGGTGGAGCGCATCCGCTTCACCTCACCTCACCCTCTGCATATGGATGACGCCTTTTTGGAGGAGTTTGCCCGTAATCCCAAAATCTGTAAATCGATGCATATGCCCCTGCAAAGCGGCTCCAGCAGGATTTTGAAAGCGATGAAGCGGGGCTATACCAAGGAGTGGTTTTTAAATCGCGCCCAGAAGCTACGCCAAATGGTGCCGGGCGTGACCATCAGCACCGATATCATCGTCGCCTTCCCCGGCGAGACGGAGGAGGATTTCGAGGAGACGATGGCGGTGCTGGAGGCGGTGCGATTTGAGCAGGTCTTTAGCTTCAAATACTCTCCCAGGCCGCTGACGCCCGCGCAAAACTATCCCGACCAGGTGCCCGACGAAATCGCCAGCGCGCGGCTAACTCGCCTCCAAAGCCGCCACAACGAGATGCTGGATGAGATGAAAAAGGAGCGGGTGGGGCAGGTGCACACGGTCTATTTTGAGGAACTGCGTCCGGGTAACACGGTGGCGGGCCGCAGTGACAACAACCTACTCATTACCGTACCCGGCAGTGAGGAACTGCTGGGCACTATGCGTCAAGTCCGCATTACCGAAGCGGGTCGCACCAGCCACCGCGGAGAGGTTATTGCGTAAACGGTTGCTCCGCCGCCTGGCGGTCTGGCTGGTTCCGCCTCTTGGCTGGGGGCTGATGTGGTTTTTGTATCTGACCAACCGCAAAGTGTGGCGTTTTGAGGCGCCCGTGCCCAGCGGGCCTTTCGTGGTGCTCTTTTGGCACGGCGAACTGCTGATGGCCCCCTTTATTTTTAAAAAAGCCCGTCCCGATACCACCGTCAACGTCATGATCAGCGACCATTTTGACGGGGAGATCATTACCCGTATCATCGCGCCCTTCGGTCTTAAGACCGTGCGCGGCTCCAGCCGCAAAGGGGCCGCCAAGGCGCTTATTGGCGCCATTCGGAAGGTGCAAGAGGGCCAGAGCGTGGGGATTACGCCCGACGGCCCCAAAGGGCCGCGCCACAGCGTGGGTGACGGGGCCGTGACCATCGCCCAAAAAGCGCGAATTCCCGTGATTGTGCTTAATTGCCGCCCATCCCGCTATTGGCAATTGAAGAGCTGGGACAGGTTTGTCATTCCCAAGCCTTTCGGCCGTATTGAGTACCACATGAGCGCCCCGATGGATCTGACCGGGTTGGAGAAAGAAGAGGCGCGTGCGTTGATACGCGAAAGGATGTTGCGCCATGCGGTCTAAACCCCTTTGGTTGACGCTCCCGCTGTTGATGTTGGCGGCGTTGGGCCTGTTTGCCTGGCTGAACCCTTCCTATCGAATGGCTTTTGAGGCCAAATGGTTTTATCTGACCGGCGATTACGAAAACGCTTACCGACTGGCTTTTGAGGCGTATGAGATGGACCGGTACAACCGTATGGCGCTGACCGTGGTGCAACAGACCAAGGTGGCCCGCAAATACCTCTCATATGTGAAAGAGGGGGAGGCCTTTTTGCGTCGGATCGAAAAGATGGTTGACGGCGGGGCGCTTGGTCGGGCGGATCGGGCGCGGATTGCCATGATGTGCGAGGTGATGCTGGATCGCTATAAAACCCTTTCGGCCACCCCGCTGACCGATAAGGCGCTGGTGGGTCGCGCCGCCAAAGTCAGAGAGGAGTTTGCGACCCTCTACCGCTCCTTAAGCAAAAATAGTTTAAGATAGATCAACAAATCACGAAAAGGGTTTGGGTGGGTAAGCTTTCTCGATACTTCTGGCCTAAGTGCCTACTGCTCTTCTATCTTCGTGACGAGACCATTGAGGCGGCTTTCGGCTACCTTGAAAAAGAGGGGGTCGACCTGGTAGAGAGGCGCCGTTTCGGCCCCGGCGAGAAGGGAGATTTTGAGGCGTGGTATAAGGAGTTGGAGGCGCTTTACCCCCGAACGTATGTCGGAACCTTGCTGGAGACCGTCAAGCAGGGGGCGTTTCCCGGGTGCGGCCCCAAAGCCCTTCAGACCTACGGTATTGAGAGCGCTTTGCACAATGTGGTATGTGTCGATGAGCAGTGGAGCGCCTATGTGTCGTCGGTGGAGATGAAGTGGTTTGAACAGCGCTTTAAAGAGGTGGCGTTTGATTATCTTTTTTCTCCCTTTGTTCTGCTTTATTCGGCGCTTCAACGCCAAAAGGAGTGGACACAGCGATGCTGTTGCGCCGTGTTACACCGCAAGGGGCTGGCGTTTGGGGCCATCTTTTTGCCTCAAAAAGGGCTCTGTTACGCCCAAATCCTTCCCCTTACGGTCGGCAGTGGGGTATTAGACGGCACACTCTCAACCGATGAGGCCGAAGAGGAGTTGGCCTTTGATCTGGATCTTTTGGATGAAGAGGATGTCGAACCCATTGAAGATGTGGATATGCTGGGAGAGTTCAAGGAGACGGAGGAAAAGGAAGAGGGAAACGAGAGCGGTCTGGAGATGCTGGAGTACAACCTCAACTTCTTTGACGCCGTGAAGGAGATGATTGAACGCTTCTACAAAGATGACCGCTATCCTCGCGCCTTCGTGGAACAGGTGGTGCTTTTTGATATGGAGCAAACAGGCGATGATTTTGTCCGGTATGTCGAAGACGAACTCTTTATGGAAGGGGCGGTGGTACGTACCGATCCTTTACAGATCATGGCCGATCTGATCGCCGAAGAGGAGCGGTGATGCGATACAGTTTTATTCATCCCAAACCCAAACGCCTTTTAGATAAAGAGAGCCGTCTGCTTGGCATCTTTTTTGCCGTCACTTTGCTTATGATTGTGGGCTTTGCGCTCTTTTTGTGGATTAAAAAAGGGTTGATGGAAGATGAGGTGCGCCGTATGCAAGAGCAGGTGCGAGTCTTTCGGAAAGAGCGGGCCGATTATCGTGCGCAGATTGCGCGTATCGAAGCGTTGAGCCGAAAATATGAGTCTATTCAGACCGACAACACCCTTTTAAAAGAGAGTATCCGCAACCTATTTGACCTGGTGCCCGATCAGATTACCCTGACCAAAGCGATGCTGGAGCGCAACGGCCTGGTGCTTTACGGCGTCACCCCGACCAGGGAGGTGTACAACTACCTTCTGCTCGCGCCGCTTAAATCGGTGTTTCAGCGCACTTCCACCACCTTCTACCCTCTCAAAAACGGCTGGTGGCGTTTTGTGTCGGTCAATGAGGGGAGCTTGGATAACGGAGCGGGTGAATGAATCTCAAAGAGGTCCGTCTTATTCGCCTGCTTTCGGGTATTTTGCTCTATTTGGTACTGCTATTTATTCTGATTTTCGCGCTGGTGATTCCGGCGGTAAAATCCTATAAAAGCGTGCGGGAGAGTTTTACGGCTCAAAAAGAGCGATTTGAGCGTGCCAAAGAGCGTTATGATACGGTATTTGACCGCTACAGGGCGCTTAAAGCCAAACACCGTAAGGTGTTGGAGGCGTTTGAGAACCGCTGGGATGAAGCGCGTTTCGCGCAGACCGCTCAAAGTTACTTTGATACTTTCTCTATGCGTCTTTTGGAGAACAACGCCACCGACGGGCGCTATAGGTTGTATGAGATTAACGCCAAAACCAGCATGGATACGCCCCGGAAATTCTACAATTTCCTGGATGCTTTGCCCAATATGCCCTATGTGGTGGCCGCCGACTTTCCCATCGCCTTTCAGGCGGTGGATAACCGGACCATCGAAGGGGTGTTTCGCGTGCGGGTTTACGAGGAAAGAGGCGAAAACAACGCCTCCAACTCCTCTGACGCCAACGCCTCAAAAAGGTAGCCCCTCACAACCGGCGGCACTTTGGCTTTTCGGCACCGCTCTTTGAAGTTTTTGGGCATGACGGCCCGGCGGTAGGGGGCGATCCAGAGCCTTTCGGGTTGCATCGCCACGGCCCAGCGTCCGCCCACAACCCCCGCTTTTTGTCGGGCCAGCTCCGCCTTTTGCGCGGCGCCGGCGACATAGCCTCTTTTTTTTAACTCCCTGTCGATACGCCTTAGGTTGACGCCTTCGTCCTCATGGGCCGGTAAAACGGTTAGATCCTTGGTCTCAAAGAGCGGATCGCAGTCAATGCCCAATCGCGCTTTGTCATAAAGCAGGTAGCGGAAACTTCGGGCGATACCTTCGGCGTTTTGGGCCAGCAAAAAGTCGCTACAGGCTTGGCGGAAACGGTTGCGCGCGTGGCGGGGATTTTGGTTGGAGCTGTCTTCAAAGTAGCGGATATTTCGGCGCTTGAGATAGGCCAAAAGGGCCGACTTGGGGGTAAAAAGCAATGGGCGCACCAGCGTATACCCCGGTCGTTTTTGCACCGGCGCCATGCCGATTAGCTCCGCCAGCCCCGCCCCTTTGGTTATCTGCATCAAACTCCATGTCAGTTGGTCATCCAGCTGGTGGGCGGTGATGAGGTTGTCGTAGCCCTCTTGTCGGATGAGCCGGTGGAAAAAGTCGTAGCGAATAGCGCGGGCTTTGGCCTCAAAATCGGGGGCGTGGGGCAAAAGCGGCGCCGTGTGCACAAACGTGCGCACGCCGTGGCGCGTACCAAGAAGCCGGGCGTAGGCCGCCTCTTCGTCGCTTTGGGGGCGGGTTTGGTAGTTAACCAGCGCCAGGTCGCAGGTAATGCCCGCCTCTTTGAGCAAAAAAAAGAGAGCCGTCGAATCGACGCCCGCCGAAAAGGCCAGCAGATTGCGCCGCCCTTTTAAAACCGCCAGCGCCTCGGGCTCAAGCATGGCCGATGACGCGACCGACCAGTTGGGCGCCCGCCCGCTCGGTGACGGTGACGCGGTAGGGTTTGTCGTAGATGAGATTTTCGATCTCGCTGTCGTTGATGAGCACCTCCCCGTCAATCTCGGGGGCCCAGAGCAGGGGGCGGGCGCCAAGGAGATACTCGTGCTCTTCGCTGGGGCCGGTGACGATCATGGGATATTCGCGCCCTACCATCTTTTGTAAAGAGGCTTCGGTGCTTTTTTGCACGATCTTACCCAGTCTCTCGGCCCGCTCTCTGACGGTTTCGGGGTCGATTTTGGGCGTGATATTGTAAGCGTCGGTGCCCTCTTCGTCGGAGTATTCAAAGATATTGACCCGATCAAACCCGAACGTTTCGATAAAGTCGCAAAGCGCCTCAAACTCCTCGTCGCTCTCGCTTGGAAAGCCCACGATCACGCTAGTGCGCACGAAGCTATCGGGCACGCTTCGCATGGCTTTTAGCAGTTCTTCGATCTTTTCGGCCCCGATGCCCCGCTTCATCGCTTTGAGGATTCTTGGGTGGATATGTTGGATCGGCATATCGAAGTAGTTTTGGAAAATCGGCGACTCGGCGATGCGCGAAACAAGCGCCAAAGAGGTGGTGGAGGGGTAGAGGTAGAGGATTCTGGCGCTTTTGACCCCGTCGATGGTCTCAATGGCGTCAATCAGGCGAATCAGCCCCTCCTTTTCGCCCAGGTCTCTTAGGTAACTGCTGGAGTCTTGCGAAATGAAGCTAAAATCATAAAAGCCCCGCTCCGCCAGCCGCCGCACCTCTTTGAGGACGCTCTCTAAACTTCTTGAGTGAAGCTTGCCCTTAAAGCCCGGAATGGCGCAGAAGCTACAGGTCTGGTTGCACCCTTCGGCCAGCTTGATATACGCGTGGGCCGTGGAGCCGGTGATGACGCGCTCGTGCGATTCGTTAATCAAAAAGACGTGGGGGGTGAACATGGTCTGCTTTTTGGCGATCAGTTCGTCGATTTTGTCATAGTCGCCCACCCCGGTGAAGATATCCACTTCGGGCAGTTCCTTTTTGAGTTCTTCTTTGTAGCGCTCGCTCAGGCACCCGGCCATCACCAGTACCGAATCTTCCTTTCTGGCTTCGTGCAGGCTCAGCACGGTGTTTAGGCTCTCCTCTTTGGCCGCGTCGATAAAGCCGCAGGTATTGACGATGATGACGTCCGCCTCTTCGGGGGCGTCGGTCATCTCGTAAGCTTGAAGACGCCCCAGCATCACTTCGGTATCGACCAGGTTTTTGGTACATCCCAGTGAGACGACATGGAGTTTTTTTTGCATCGGTTATCCTTCGTAGTAGGCGGGAATCTGCATCGTGGAGCAGTGTAGGCTTCCTCCCTGGCGGATGAGGGGGAGGCAGTTGATGGGGATGATCTCACGGCCCGGGTAGAGCGTTTGAAACAGCGCTACCATCTCTTTGTCTTTGGGGTCGTCGTAGGTGGGCAGTAGCACCGCCTTGTTGGTAACCAGGTAGTTGGCGTAGGTGGCGGGCAGGCGGTTGCCCTTTTTATCATATTTGGGGGCGGGCAGGGGCAAAGAGACGAGGCGGTAGGGGCGGTTTTCCTGGGTGCGAAAGCTCTTGATCTGCTCGCGCATACGCCCCAGCCTCTCGTAGTGGGGATCGTTTGGGTCGTCGCAGGTGACATGGGCGATGGTTTGCGTGTCGACGAAGCGGGCCAGGGTGTCGATGTGCGCGTCGGTGTCGTCGCCCAAAAGCTCCCCCTCCTCAAGCCACAGGATGCGCTGAACCCCCAGCTTCTCTTTGAGCAGGGT